>JBMTXT010000117.1:0-5389 GCA_049453775.1 Gemmatimonadaceae bacterium
TTCCTCGCTGCCGCCGGTCTGATCGGCGCAGGCCTCGTCGGCACCGGCACCCTGAAGGCGCTCACCCCGACGGGTGAACAGTCCCAGCCCAAGCCACTCGGCAAGCCCTATGGCCTGCAGCCCGGTGATACGCCGACCTCGTGGGAGGACGTCACCGGCTATAACAACTTCTACGAGTTCGGGACGGGGAAGGAGGATCCAGCGGAGAACGCGCAAGGGTTCCGCACGAAGCCGTGGACGGTGCGTATCGATGGCCTCGTCGAGAAGCCGGGGACCTACGCCCTCGAGGACTTCCTCAAGCCCTCCGTCGTCGAGGATCGCATCTACCGCATGCGGTGCGTCGAAGGGTGGTCGATGGTCATCCCGTGGCGCGGGGTCATGCTCGCCGACGTGATCAAACGCGCGAAGCCGACCTCCAAAGCGGCGTTCGTGGAGTTCACGACACTGATGGATCCCAAGCAGATGCCGGGGCAGCGCTATCCGGTCCTCGATTGGCCCTATTTGGAGGGCCTCCGTCTCGACGAGGCGCAGCACCCCCTCACCCTGCTCGCCACCGGGGTTTACGGGCGCGAGCTCCCGCCGCAGAATGGGGCGCCCCTGCGGCTCGTCGTCCCGTGGAAGTACGGCTTCAAGGGGATCAAGAGCATCGTGCGGATCCGCCTCGTGGAGCGGATGCCCCGGAGCTCGTGGATGCAGGCGATCCCGTCGGAGTATGGCTTCTACGCCAACGTGAATCCCGCCGTCGACCATCCGCGCTGGAGTCAGGCGACGGAGCGTCGGATCGGGAGCTTCCGTCGCATCCCTACGCTCCCGTTCAACGGCTACGCCGACCAGGTCGCCTCGCTTTACGCGGGGATGGATCTTCGCAAGAACTACTGATGGGCGTGCGCTCGGGTGGGCGCGTGGGCGCCGGCCCCTGGCTCGGTCTGGCGCAGGCGCCGCGTGGGTTCGGCCTCGCGGTGACGCTCGCGCCCCCGCTCATCGTCTGCGGGACCGTCACGGTCCTCCTCACCGACCTCTTCTGGGGGACGCGCCTCCTGGGGACCGATCCGGTCAAGGCAGGTGAACATCTCCTCGGCGAGTGGACGATCTATCTCCTCTTCGCCTCGCTCGCGATCACCCCGCTCCGTGGGATCACGAGGTGGAACTGGCTCGCCCGATATCGTCGCACGCTCGGGCTCGCCGCCTTCCTCGCGGTCGTCTGCCACTTCGTGGTCTGGCTCTTCCTCGACCTGCAATTCGGGGTGAGTCCGTACGTGGGGTGGGCGACGCTCGAGACCGACCTCACCAAGCGGCCGTATATCATCGTCGGGATGACGGCCCTCCTCCTCATGACCCCGCTGGCGATCACCTCGACGCAGGGGATGATCCGCCGCCTCGGTCGCCGTTGGCAGCGCCTGCATCGCCTCGTCTACCTGATCGCCGTGCTCGGCGTGGTGCACTGGGGGATGAGCGTGAAGAAGGACCTCACCGAGCCGGCGCTCGCGGCCCTCGTGCTGGCCCTGCTCTTGGGATGGCGTCTCGTGGCGGCGCGGCGCCGACACGCGGAGCGCCCGGCTTGACCGCGGTCCCCCATGCCCCCTCCTCGATGCCGCACGACGCCTTCGCGATCGCCGCGCTGGGGCTCGAGCCCCTCCTCGGCGCCGAGCTCGCGGACCTCGGGATTCCGAACCGGGTCGTCCCCGGTGGGGTGGAGTTCCGTGCCGATGAGGCGATCCTCGCGCGCGTGAACCTCCAGAGTCGGCTCGCCTCGCGGGTGCTCGTGCGCCTCGCGCAGTTCCGGGCGACGGCCTTCCACGAACTCGAGCGGGCTGCGCGCCAGGTGGCGTGGGGGCGCGTCCTCGCGCCAGGCGCCTCGGTCGCGGTGCGTGTCACCTGTCGCAAGTCGCGCCTCTATCACTCTGATGCCGTCGCCCAACGGGTGCTCGAGGCGATGCAGCGCGCGATCCCACAGCTGCAGATCACCACCGCGTCGGCCGATGACTCCGACGAGGACGAGCCGTCGGCGGTCCCGCAGCTCTTCGTCGTACGCTTCGATCGCGATCGCTGCACGATCTCCGTGGATACCTCCGGTGCGCTGCTCCATCGCCGGGGGTACCGCCTCGCGGTGGGACGGGCGCCGCTCCGGGAGACCCTCGCCGCGGCCATGCTCCGAGGGGCCGCGTGGGATCCCGCGACCCCGCTGCTCGATCCGATGTGCGGCTCCGGCACGATCGCGATCGAAGCGGCGATGCTCGCCCGCCGGATCGCGCCCGGCCTGCACCGGCGCTTCGCCGCCGAGCAGTGGCCGACGAGCGATCCCGCGGTGTGGGAGGCCGCCCGCGCGTCGGCGCGCGCCGAGATCCTCCCGCAGGCCCCGGCGCCGATCGTGGCCTCGGACCGGGATGCAGGGGCGATCGCGAACGCCACCGCCAACGCCGCCCGCGCCGGCGTCGCCGCCGACATCTCCTTCCGGTGCGCGCCGCTCTCCGCGCTCACCTGGCCCGAGGGCGCAGGTGGGCTGTTCATCGCCAACCCGCCGTACGGGGTGCGGGTCGGCGAGACGCAGGGGCTCCGCGATCTCTTCGCCCGACTCGGTCAGCTCGTCCGCGCCCATGGGGCAGGGTGGCGGGTGGCACTGTTGAGCGCGGACCGTCGGCTCGAGGGCGAGACCCGCCTCCCCCTCACGGAGGTCCTGGCGACGCGGAACGGGGGGATCCCCGTGCGCTTAGTCCTCACGCCTCCCGGCACGTTACCCAACCAGTCCGCGAAGGGGGCGTGAGGGGCGTGGCGGCGGTCGGCGCCTTATCGTGAGGGCATGACCAGGGCGATCTGGGTCTCGGTGGGGATCATGGCGGGCGCGGTAGTCGTCCTGCTCGTGACGGTGGGCGATCGACTCCTCCTCGCGGTCGCCGAGCGTCTCCGGCGCGGGGTGCGTCTCAGCGACACGGTGGCGCGATTCGGGGGGGATGAGTTCGTCATCCTCTTTCCGGCACTGGACCCAGAGCTGCCCCGCGCGCGCGAGGTGGCCGAGGGGTTGGCGCAGAAGCTTCTCGCCCAGCTCGCTGAGGCGCATCAGCTCCCCGGGCCGGATGCCCGCGGGAGCGCCCCGTCGGTGGTGCATCGATGCCCCATCGCCCTCTTCGATGGGATGAGCGATGTCGCCGAGACCCTCCAGGCGGCCGACCGCGCGATGTACCGCGCGAAGGAGCACGGCCGGAACCGGTTCGCGCTGGCAGAGCGATGAGGGGCATGGCCCGGGGGGTGGCGTCGCTCGTCCTCGCGGGGCTGTTGGCGCTGACCGCCCTCGAGGCCCAGCGTCCCGCCGCCGCGCTGCGCGCCACCGTCCCCGCGCCGGCGGCCTGTGTCTCCGGTGATCCGACCGGGATCCTCCTCTACTTCCTCGACATCGGGCAGGGGGATGCCGCGCTCCTGCGCGCTCCCGATGGCCGGTACCTGATGATCGATGCGGGCCCCGATCGGGGGACGGCGCTCCGCTGGTTGCGCACCCTGGGCGTCGACTCCCTCGCGCTCATCATCGGGAGCCATAACCACCTCGACCATATCGGCGGCTTCCCGGCGATCCTCCAGGCGATGCCGGTGCGGAACGCGATGGAGAACGGGATGGTGACGACGACCCGGATCTACCGAGACTTCGTCTATGCCCTCGAGCGCCGCGGGACGACCCTCCTCGAGGCGTCCCCGCGGACCCTTCGCATCGGCGGGCTCGAGGTGGAGGTCCTGCCCCCCTGGCGGCAGGCCAAGGAGCAGAACGACGCCTCCATCGGGGTGGTCGTCCGTCATGGCGCCTTCCGCGCCCTCTTTACCGGCGATGCCGAGCTCGAAGCGCTCGGCCACTGGACGCGGGCGGGGGCGATCCCGCGCGTGCAAGTGGTGAAGGTCGGTCATCACGGGAGCCGCAACGCGACGACGGCCGCGCTGGTACGCGCCACGCGCCCCGCGCTCGCGGTGATCTCGGTCGGGGCGGGGAACAGCTACCAGCACCCGCACCCGGAGGCGCTCGCCCTCTGGCAGGCCCCCGAGCGGACGATCCTTCGCACCGATCAGGCGGGGACGATCGCCCTCCGCGGCTGCGCCGACGGGAGTTTCCATCTCACCACCCAACGGGGGAGCGGACCATGACCACCGAGACGAGGCTCTACGCGGTCGATCGGATCGAAGGGCGCGGACGCGCGGCGCAGGTCACGCTGATCGACGAGGCGACCGGCGGGGTGGTGCAGGTCGAGGCGAGCCAGCTCGGTCTCCCTGTGGCGGAGGGGGTGATGCTCCGCGTACCACTGCGGGCGGGGGCCCCGCGCTGGGACCAGGCGGTGCGAGACGTGGCCGAGGAGGCGCGACTCCGCACCGAGATGGAGGCGCGGACGCGGCGCCTCCGCCGCGCCGATCCCGGGGGCGATCTCGCGCTCTGAGCCCCGTCGGCCGGCGGGGGAGTGGGCGTTAGATTCCCTGCATGTCCTCCCCCGGCCCCGTCTCCAGCGTGTTCAACGACGCCTACGCCGCCGAACAGTTCGAGCGGTATCGCCAGGACCCGAGCTCCGTCGAGGAGTCGTGGCGGCAGTTCTTCCGCTTCGCCGAGCAGGCGACCGGCGGCACGATGTCGACCGCGCCGCGCAGTGACGACCACGACCGCAAGGTCGCCGGCGCGGCCCGCTACACGACCTATCTGCGCACCTTCGGCCACCTCGCCGTCCAGCTCGATCCCCTCGGGACGCCGCCGCCGGGCGCGCCGGAGCTGACCCCGGAGTTCCACGGGATCACCGAACAGGATCTCGATGAGACCTCCGGGGCCTCGATCGGCTTCCCGCATCTCGCGACCGCGCGCGACGTCGCGAACCGGCTGCGGAAGCGCTATTGCACCAACCTCGCCGTCGAGGTGGGTCATCTCGCCGATGAGGAGGAGCGCGCCTGGTTCCGGCAGCTCTTCACCGCCGAACAGCTGACGCGTCCGCTCACGGCAGAGGAGAAGCGGGGGGTGCTGCGTCGCCTCACCGAGGTCGACGGCTTCGAGCGCTTCCTCGGGCGCACCTTCGTCGGGTACAAGCGCTTCTCCATCGAGGGGACCGATGCCCTGGTCCCGATGCTCGACGCCGCGATCACCGAGTCGGCGGCCACCGGGGCGCGCCATGTGGCGATCGCGATGGCGCACCGTGGACGCATCAGCGTCCTCGCGCATGTGCTCGGCAAGCCGCTCCCGCTCATCCTCGGCGAGTTCCAGGGACGACACGATCACTTGGGTGGGACTTCCACCGGCGACGTGAAGTACCACCTGGGGTACGAGGGGACGCGTCCCACACCGTCGGGGGAGGTCGAGCTCTCGCTCGTGCCGAACCCGAGCCATCTCGAGATCGTGAACCCGGTGCTGCAGGGGCGCGCGCGCGCGCTGCAGCGC
>JBMTXT010000118.1:0-5244 GCA_049453775.1 Gemmatimonadaceae bacterium
CGACTATGCGAGGTGCTACTACCGGCAATCGGCCGATGACGGCATGACCTGGTCGGAGCCCGTGGACATCACTTCCGTCATCGAAGGCTTCCGCAGCGTCTACCCCTGGGTGGTGCTGGCGCCCGGTCCCGGCCACGGCACCAAGGTCGACCCCCTGCTCGGCGGCGAGGCGCGCGGCGCTCGGCGCGGCCCGGACCTCGGCGGCGGCTGGGGGCGTCGCGGGGGACTTCGCGGGCGCGGGGGACGATGCGGCGGCCGGGGCGGCGGCCGGGGCAGCGGCGGCGGGCCTCGCGGCGGCGGTCGCCGTCTCGTCGAGCTGGCCGAGCACCTCGGCGAGCTGCACCACCTCGCCTTCTTGCTTCAGCCGCTTGGCCAGGACCCCCGCATTGAGGGCCGGGACCTCGACGGTGATCTTGTCGGTCTCGAGCTCGACGAGGGTATCGCCGATCGCGACCGCGTCACCCTCCTGCTTGCGCCAACGGGAGACGGTGGCTTCCGTGATGGATTCACCGAGGGGGGGAACCGTGATCGGAATCATGACCCGAATATATAGCCCATGCGCGCGCTGACGATCGATGCCCACGGGGGGCTCGACGCCCTCCGGTATCGGGAGGACCTCCCCTCGCCGGCGCTCCCCCCCACGGGCCAGGTCCGGGTCCGCCTCCGCGCCGCGGCCCTCAATCACCTCGATCTCTTCGTGCTCGGGGGGATCCCGGGGGTCTCGATCGCCCCCGGCTGGGTCATGGGGGCCGACGGGATGGGGGTGGTGGCCGAGGTGAGTCCGGGGGTCACCCCCGTCGCCGTGGGCGACCGGGTCCTGATCAATCCCGGGATCGCCTGCCGGGACTGCGAGTTCTGCCGGGCCGGGGAGCAGTCGCTCTGCGTGCGGTACCGGCTCCTCGGGGAACACCTCCCGGGGACCTTCGCCGATGAGGTGATCGTCCCGGCGACCAATGTCCGGCGGTGTCCGCCGACCCTCTCCGACGAGGCGGCGGCGGCCTTCACCTTGGCGACCCTCACGGCGTGGCGCATGTGCGTGACGCGGGCGCAGGTGCGGCGCGGGGACGAGGTGCTGATCTGGGGGATCGGGGGTGGGGTGGCGCTCGCGGCGCTGCAGATCTGCAAGGCGCGTGGGGCGCGGGTCTGGGTGACCTCGTCCAGCCCGGCGAAGCTCGCGCAGGCCGCCGCCCTCGGCGCCGACGAGCTGATCGATCACACGGCGGGGGATGTCGGACGACTGATCCGCTCGCGGACGGGGAAGCGCGGGGTCGATGTCGTGATCGACTCCGTGGGGGAGCGCACCTGGGAGCAGTCGCTCGGCGCGCTCGCCCGCGGGGGGCGACTCGTGACCTGCGGGGGGACCTCCGGCCCCAATCTGGCGATGGATGTGCGCCGGCTCTTCTGGAATCAGTGGTCGATCCTCGGCTCCACCATGGGGAACGACGCGGAGTTCGACGCGATCGTGGCCGAGGCGGCGGCGGGGCGGCTGATCCCGCCGGTGGATGCGGTCTATCCCCTCGCCGAGGGGCGGGAGGCCTTCGCGCGGCTCGAGCGGGGGGCCCAGTGCGGGAAGGTCGTGCTCCGGATCGGCCATGGCTGAGGGGGCCGCCTTCACTCCCGCGGAGGAGCGTGCGGTCCGCGAGGCGTACACGGCGCAGGGGAGCGCCGATTGCCCGCGCTGCGCGGTGCGGATGCGGGAGCGGTCGATCGGGGGGGGGAGCTTCGGCTTGGGGTATGCCCGGAAGCGGGAGTGGTTGCTCTGCCCGCAGTGTCATCGGAGCGTCCTCTTCGATCTCAAGCGCGGGACCCGCAACTAGATTTCCCCGCGCGCCCCCCGTTTCGTTCCCTCCGCCGCCGTCCGACCCTCCTCGCGACCTGCTCGCAGGGCCTTCCCGCCGTGACCGACTTCCTCGCCCGCCTCACCGACAGTCTCCTCGGGCTCCTCGCCTTCGTCCCCTCGCTCTTCGGCGCGGCAGCGGTGCTCACCGTGGGCTACGTGCTCGCGAAGCTCGCCCAGCGCGGGGTGGGCCGGATGCTCCGGCGGATGCACCTCAACGACGTGCTCAAGCGGGGCGGGATCCCGGCCCGGGACCACACCGGCCAGCCGGTGAATCCCACGCGGGTGGTGGCGAATCTCGTCTTCTGGTTGATCCTCTTCACCGCGATGCTGGTCGCGGCCGACGCCCTCGGGATCGACTATCTCGGGCAGGTCTTCTCGGAGCTCCTGAGCTACGTCCCGAGCGTGATCGCGGCGGTCGTGATCGTGATCCTGGGGATCGTGCTCGGCGACTTCGTGTCGGCGCTGATCGCGGCCTCGACGCAGAACCTCGACGGCGGCCCGACCCTCGCGCGGGTGGGGAAGGGGGGGGTGATCCTCCTCGCGGTCTTCATGTCGCTCCAGGAGCTGGGGGTCGCGACCGATATCGTGACCACGGCCTTCGCGATCATCTTCGGCGCGATCGCGCTGGCGCTGGCGCTCTCGTTCGGCCTCGGGAACCGGGAGCTCGCGGGGGAGGTGACGCGGAACTGGTACACCCGGTGGCGGCAGGAGCGGGAGGCGATCGCGCAGGAGCTGGCGACGGAGGAGGCGGAGGATGCCGCCGAGGAGGGGGTGCGGCCCCCGGCCGCGGGGTGATTCCCCTCTGGGAAATCGATTGAATTGACCTGTCCCGGCGGGTAACTTTGGGGGTCGCGTCCGAGGGGGCGCGCCCCCCGCTTCTTTCCCGCATCCCATGACCGCACCGAACAATCGGGAGCGCATCCTCCCGCGGCTCATCCAG
The DNA here is from genome assembly GCA_049453775.1 of Gemmatimonadaceae bacterium. Taxonomy (GTDB): domain Bacteria; phylum Gemmatimonadota; class Gemmatimonadetes; order Gemmatimonadales; family Gemmatimonadaceae; genus Pseudogemmatithrix. The sequence continues at coordinate 2,781 of JBMTXT010000118.1, forward strand.
GACGAGGTCCGCGAGTCGTTCATCAACTACTCGATGAGCGTGATCGTGAGCCGCGCGCTCCCCGACGTGCGTGACGGCCTCAAGCCGGTGCACCGGCGTGTGCTGTACGCGATGAACGAGCTCGGGTTGGTGCCGGGGCGCGCGTACAAGAAGTCGGCGACGGTGGTCGGCGACGTGCTCGGTAAGTACCACCCGCACGGCGACCAGTCGGTCTACGACGCCCTCGTGCGCATGGTGCAGGACTTCTCGTTGCGCTATCCGCTGGTGGATGGGCAGGGGAACTTCGGCTCGGTCGACGGCGACCCCGCCGCGGCCTATCGCTACACCGAGTCGCGTCTCACGCGCATCGCGCTGGAGATGCTGACCGACATCGACAAGAACACCGTCGACTTCGCTCCGAACTTCGACGACCGGCTCGAGGAGCCGACGGTGTTGCCGTCGGCCTTCCCGAACCTCTTGGTGAACGGCTCGGCCGGCATCGCGGTCGGCATGGCGACGAACATCCCGCCGCACAACCTGCGCGAGGTCGCCGCGGCGATCACCGCGATGATCGACGACCCCGAGCTCTCGGTCGAGGCGATCCGTGGGCTGGTGAAGGGGCCGGACTTCCCGACGGCGGGCTTCATCTACGGCCGCGCGGGGATCAAGGACTATATCGAGACCGGGCGCGGCAAGGTCGTGATGCGGGCCCGCGCCGTGGTCGAGGAGAAGGAGTCCTCGAACAAGTCGCAGATCGTCGTCACCGAGCTCCCGTACCAGGTGAACCGCGCGAACCTCGTGGCGTCGATCGCCGAGCTCGTGCGCGACAAGAAGATCGAGGGGGTCTCGGACCTCCGCGACGAGTCGGATGCGCAGACGCGCATCGTGATCGAGCTCAAGCGCGATGCGATCCCGCGCGTGGTGCTCAATCAGCTCTACAAGCACACGTCGATGCAGACGACGTTCGGCGTGATCATGCTCGCGCTGGTGCCGGACCCCGCCACCAAGCGGCTCGTCCCCAAGGTCATGGGGATGCGCGAGGTGCTGCAGCACTGGATCGCGCATCGCCACGACGTGATCGTCCGCCGCACGCAGTTCGACCTCGACAAGGCGAAGGAGCGGGAGCACATCCTCGAGGGCCTGAAGATCGCCGTCGACAACATCGACGAGGTGATCAAGGTCATCCGCGCCTCCGACGACACCCCGGAGGCGAGCGCCGAGCTGCAGAAGCGCTTCACACTCTCGGAGCGGCAGGCCGAGGCGATCCTCAACATGCGCCTCGCCAAGCTCACCGGCCTCGAGATCGAGAAGCTCGAGGAGGAACTCACCGAGGTGCGGGCGCAGATCCGCGACCTCGAGGCGCTCCTCGCCTCCAAGCCCAAGCGGATGGCCGTGATGAAGGACGAGCTCGCCACCGTCGTGCAGACCTTCGGCGACGATCGTCGCACCGAGATCGTGAGCGACGAGGGGGAGTTCTCGATCGAGGACCTCATCGCCAACGAGGAGATGGTCGTCACCATCTCGCACGCCGGCTACATCAAGCGCACCTCCATCACCACCTACCGCAAGCAGCGCCGCGGCGGGGTGGGGACCAAGGGGACGGAGCTCCGCACCGACGACTTCGTCGAGCACCTCTTCGTCGCCAAGACGCACGACTACCTCTTGGTCTTCACGCAGGATGGGCGCTGCTTCTGGCTCAAGGTGCATGAGATCCCGGAGGGCGGCCGCGCGACCAAGGGGAAGCCGATCGTCAACCTGATCAACGTGACGCCGGACACCCTCGTGCAGGCGATCGTCCCGGTGAAGGAGTTCACCGAGACCGAGTTCCTGATGTTCTGCACGCGGAACGGGACGGTGAAGAAGACCGCCCTCTCCGACTACTCCAACGTCCGCTCGACGGGGATCAAGGGGATCAAGCTCGAGGAGGGAGACGAGCTCGTCGACGTGCAGATCACCACGGGGACGAACGACGTGGTGCTGGTCACGAAGCATGGCCTCAGCATCCGCTTCCATGAGCAGGAGGCCCGCGCGATGGGCCGCGATACCACCGGGGTGCGCGGCATCTCCCTCGGCGCCGGCGATCGCGTGGTCGGGATGGTGGTCGTGAAGCGCGAGGCCTCGCTCCTCGTCGTGACCGAGCTCGCACTCGGGAAGCTCACCAACGTCGAGGAGTACCGGGTGCAGGGCCGCGGCGGGAAGGGGATCCTGACCGTCAAGCGGACCGAGAAGACCGGTGATGTGGTCGGCCTGCTCGAGGTCCTCCCGGAGGATGGGCTCATGCTCATCACCCGTGGCGGCCAGTCGCTCCGGTGCGCGGTGAAGGACATCCGTGAGACGGGGCGCGTGGCGCAGGGCGTCCGGCTCAAGAACCTCGAGATGGGCGATGTGGTCGCCGCGATCGCGCGCGTGGTCTCCGACGACAAGGAGGCGGAGGGCGGCGAGGGGGCCGAGGGCGGCGAGGAGGCCGGCGGCTCCGACCAGATGG
>JBMTXT010000119.1:0-5243 GCA_049453775.1 Gemmatimonadaceae bacterium
GTGTCGAAGAGCTGCATGTCGCGCCCGAAGGGAGTCTCGCTCTTGGAGAGCACATAGGGGGCACGCGTCATGCTCTCCACACCGCCCGCGACGTAGAGATCGCCCTCCTTGCTCTTGATCGCCCGCGCGGCGTTGGCCACTGCGCTGAGTCCAGAAGCGCAGAGTCGATTCACCGTCTCCCCCGGCACGGTGACGGGGAGCCCCGCGAGGAGGAGCGCCATCCGCGCCACGTTTCGATTGTCCTCCCCCGCCTGATTGGCGCAGCCGAGGATCACATCGGCGATCGCGGCAGGATCGACCGAGGGGTGACGCGCGAGGAGCGCCCGGATCGCATGCGCGGCGAGGTCATCGGCGCGCACCCCCTTGAGTGAGCCCCCGAGGTTCCCGATCGGGGTGCGGATACCATCGACGAGGAAGGCGTGATTCATGAGTCGAGTGAGATGAGATCCCGCCCGCCGTCAGAGCGGGAGGGGTTTACGCGTGCGATAGACCGTCCCGCGGAAATGCCCGACCACGGCGTCCTCCTGATTCACCACCGTGACCCGTGCGAAGCCGATTTTATTGGTGGTCGACTCCTGCACACCGGTCGCGGTGAGCACATCTCCCGGACGGACCGCCGTCGGATAGCTCACCGTGCAGTCGAGCGCGACGCTGATCTCGCCGTCGGAGTTGGTGCAGAAAGCGAGGGCGCTATCCGCGAAGGCGAAGACGATCCCCCCATGCGCCGTGCCGAATCCATTGACCATCTCCGAGCGCACCGTCATGCGGAGCACGCAGCGCTTCTCTGCGATCTCGACGACCTCGACCCCGAGCCAGCGGGAGAAGGCGTCGCGGGTGAGCATCCGCTCCACGACCGACCGCGCCTGCGCGTCGACGGCGCGCTGCTCCTCCGGCGTCCGCTCGGGCATGGGGTGTGCGCCCGCCATCAGGCGACCCCACCGAGGAGCGTCCCGCCCGTCCGCACCACGCGACGGAGATAGGGACTCGGCCGATAGCGATCCTCGCCATACTCCGACTGCAGCGCCTCGAGCCGCGCCAGGATCACCGCCGCCCCGATCGCGTCGCCCCACGCGAGCAGCCCCGTGGGGTAATTCACCCCGGTGGTCATCGCCCGGTCGAGATCCGCCGGCGTCGCGATGCGGAGGTGCACGGCCTCCGCCGCCTCATTCACCAGCATCGCGAGGACCCGATCGACGATCTGCTGACCGAGCATCGGATCGGTCAGCGGCACCGGCGGTACCGCGCCCTCGCGGTAGTCGTAATAGCCGCGACCCGCCTTGCGTCCGAACCACCCCGCATCGACCAGTCGACGCTGGGTGAGGGCCGGCTTGTAGCGCGGGTCGAAGAACATCGCCTCGAAGACCGAGGCGGTCACCGCGAAGTTCACGTCGTTGCCGATGAAGTCCATCAGCTCGAAGGGCCCCATCTTGAAGCCGCCGAGGGTCCGCACCGCCCAATCGATCGTCGCGACATCGGCGATCCCCTCCTCGAGGATCCGCAGCGCCTCGCCGTAGAAGGGCCGCGCCACGCGATTCACGATGAATCCCGGCGTATCTGCCGCGAGGACGGACGTCTTCCCCCAACTATCCACGAGCGCTCGCGTGGCGGAGGTGACGGCCGGATCGGTCACGATCGCCGGGATGATCTCGACCAGCGGCATCACCGGGGCGGGATTGAAGAAGTGGATGCCGATGACCCGCGACGGATGACGCGTGGCCCCCGCCAACGCGGCGACGGAGAGCGACGAGGTGTTCGTCGCGAGGACCGCTGACGGGTCGAGCACCTGCTCGAGGGCGTGGAAGAGCTCGCGCTTGGCCGGGAGCGACTCGATGATCGCCTCGATCACGAGCCCGCAGTCGGCGAACGCCGGCCACGAGGCCGCCGTCGTCGCGGGCAGATAGGCGATCCGCGCGAGCAGCGCTTCGGCCTCAGCGCCGCTGAGCCGCCCCTTCTCCACCTCGCGGTCCATCGCCCGCCCATGCCCCTGTCGCGCACGTTCGATCGCCGCGGACGACGCATCAGCGAGCACCACGCGATGGCCACGTGCCGCCGCGACCTGAGCGATCCCCGCCCCCATCGCACCGGCCCCCACGACCCCGATCATCGTCGATCCGTTGAGCGGCATCGCTCAGGCCCCCCGATACTGCGGGGCGCGCTTCTCGAGGAAGGCGCGCACCCCCTCAGCGTAATCCGCCGTCCGACCTGCCTCCTGCATGAGCTGCGCCTCGAGCGCGAGCTGCGCCTCGAGCCCGTTGGCGGCGGAGCCCTGCATCGCGCGCTTGGTGAGCCCGAAGCCTCGCGTCGCCTGCTGGGCGAGGGTGCGGGCGAGATGCTCCGAGACCTCGGCGAGCTGGGCCGCCGGCACGGCATCCCAGATCAGCCCCCACGCCTTCGCCTGCGGCGCCGGGATCTTGTCGGCTAGGAAGAACATCCCCGTCGCCCGCTGCAGCCCGACGAGGCGTGGCACGAAGAAGGTCCCCCCCGTGTCGGGGATCAGACCGAGCTTGGAGAAGCTCTCGACGAAGCTCACCTGATCGGCCGCGATGGTGAGGTCGCAGGCGAAGGCGAGATTCGCTCCCGCGCCGGCGGCGATCCCATTCACCGCGCAGATCACCGGCTTCTCCAACGTCCGGATGGCGAGGATGATCGGGTTGAAGCTGGCGCGCACCACCTCACTGATGTCGGGCATCGGACCATCCCCCTGCGGCAGCACCTCCTGGAGGTCCTGTCCCGCACAGAACCCTCGACCGGCTCCGGTCAGATGCACCGCGCGGATGGCCGGGTTCGAGGCGGCCTCGGCGAGGGCCTCCTGCAGGGCGACCGCCATCGGCCGCGTGAAGGCATTCAGGACCTCAGGGCGATGCAGCGTCAGGAAGAGGACGCCGTCACGGATCTCGCGGAGGATCAGATCGCTCGACATGGGTCAAAGATACCCGCCCGTCCCGTGTGGGGGAGCGGCGCCCGATGCCCCTGCACACGGTTCCCCGGTCGCCCACCCCCCGCCAGATTCCTCGGATGCCTAAGCGCCCCCTCCCCGGCCTCGACTGGCGTCGCATCGCCTATCATGTCCTCGCCTCCCGTGCGATGGACGATCTGGAAGAGACCACGAACCGGAACCGCGCCTCGGTACCGAAGGAGCACCTCGTGCTCTATCAGTTCTCGGCGCGCGGGCACGATGTGGCCCAGTGCATCCTCGGCGCCCTGATGACCGGGGAGCGCGACGCGGCGGGAGCCTATTACCGGAGCCGCCCCCTCCTCCTCTCCCTCGGGCTCCCCTTCGACGATGCCTTGGGCTCTCCGCTGGGGCGCGCGGGCGGGTTCTCTGATGGCCGCGATATCGGTGTGGTCTGCAACCTCCCGAACCGCTCGGGCCCAGTCGTCCTGCCGATGTCCGGCGACGTCGGCTCCCAGTACACCCCGACCGCCGGGTGGGCGCAGGCGATCACCTACCACCGCGATGTGCTCAAGGATCCTCGATGGGCCGGCGCGATCGGGGTCGCCCTCGGCGGCGACGGCTCGGTGGCGACCAACGGGTTCTGGTCGGCACTCACCATGGCGACGACCCTCTCCCTCCCGATGCTCTTCTACATCGAGGACAACAACCTCGGGATCTCGGTGAAGGGCGACATGCAGACCCCCGGGGGCGACATCGCCCGAAATCTCGAGGCGTTCGGCCAGCTCTTCGTACGCAACGGCGACGGGACCGACCCACACGAGACGGCGACGCTCCTGCAGGAGTGCGTGGCGCATGTGCGGCGTGGCGCGGGCCCCGCCCTCGTGCGCCTCACCGTGCCGCGCCTCTCCAGCCATTCGGGCCCCGATAACCAGAAGGGGTACCGCACCGACGCCGAGATCGCCGCTGATCAAGCGCGCGACCCCCTCCCCCGCCTGCGCGACTACCTCGTGCCCGCCGTGCTCACCTCGGCGGAGTGGACCGCGCTGGAATCCGAGGTCGCGGGTGACATCGAGCGTGCCGTCACGGCCGCCCGGGCACGGCCCATGCCGGATCCAGTGACGGTCGGCGATCATCGCTACGCCGACGATCGCGACGAGGTGCCGGAAGCCGGACTTGGGGGCCTCGCGCGTGCGGAGCGCCGCGCGCTCGGCGGCACACCGACGGCGGGAGAGGACGGCGAGATGCTCCGGTTCGCCGAGGCGATCCGCCGGACGCTCCGGCATGAGCTCGCGGTGAATCCCAAGGTAGTCGTCTTCGGTGAGGATGTCGGGAAGAAGGGAGGTGTCCATCTCGTCACCGAGGGACTGCAGCGACAGTTCGGCGTCGAGCGCGTCTTCGACACGAGCCTCTCGGAGGAGGGGATCATCGGCCGGGCCTCGGGGCTCGCGATCAGTGGGCTGATGCCGGTGGCCGAGATCCAGTTCCGGAAGTATGCCGATCCCGCGACGGAGCAGCTGAACAACACGGGGACGATGCGCTGGCGGACCGCGAACCGCTTCGCCGCGCCGATGGTGGTGCGCATGCCCGGCGGCTTTGGGAAGGATGTCGGCGATCCCTGGCACAGCCTGAGTGATGAGGTGCGTTTCGCGCATGCGTACGGCTGGCAGGTCGCGATCCCGTCGAACGCCGCCGATGCCGTGGGGCTCCTCCGGGCGGCGATGCGCAGTCCGAACCCGACCGTCTTCTTCGAGCACCGGTCCCTGCTGATGACCGGCGATGGCGCCTCACCGTATCCGGGCGATGACTACGTGCTCCCCTTCGGACAGGCCCGTCTCGTGCGCGCCGGTACCACGCTCACGCTGGTGACCTGGGGGGCGATGGTCCACCGCTGTGTGGAGGCCACCGAACGCTTCGACGGAGCGGTCGAGGTGATCGACCTGCGCACGATCGCGCCGTGGGACCGCGCCGCCGTGCTCGCCTCGGTGACGAAGACCGGCCGGTGTCTCGTCGTCCACGAGGATAACCTGACCGCGGGGTTCGGCGCCGAGGTCGCGAGCGTCGTCGCCCACGAGGCATTCTGGCATCTCGACGCGCCGGTGCGCCGTCTCGCGCCGGAGGACATCCCGATGCCGTACCATCCGGTGTTGCTCGAGGCGGTGTTGCCGAGCGTCAACCGGATCGCTCGCGAGATCGAGGCCGCGCTCTCCGCCTGACGCCGGAACGCGCCGGCGTCGGCGCACCCGCTCACATCCCGAGAATGAACTCGACCTGTCCCCCGCGGGGTCCATCGAGCCGCCAGGCGTACCGCAGACCCACGGGGAGCATCACCTCGGGGTGAAACCAGGCG
>JBMTXT010000120.1:0-5202 GCA_049453775.1 Gemmatimonadaceae bacterium
CCGGAGTTCCAGCGCACGATGTCGAGCGCGGAGTTCCATCATCTCTGCGGCAAGTATCTCGTGGAGCGGGAGAAGGCGCTCGGGATCCCACAGAAGTCGTTACTCGCCGCGGCGTATCGCTGCGGGGTGCCGATCTACACCAGCTCACCGGGCGACTCGAGCATCGGGATGAACATCGCGGCCTTGGCCCTCGAGGGCGGGACCTGCGTGATCGACCCCAATCGCGATGTGAATGAGACGGCGAGCATCGTGCTGCACGCTAAGCGCACGGGGGGGCAGAGCGCGGTCCTGATCGCGGGGGGCGGCTCACCGAAGAACTTCGCGCTGCAGACCGAGCCGCAGATCCAAGAGGTGCTGGGGATCGATGAGAAGGGGCACGACTACTTCCTGCAGATCACCGATGCGCGTCCCGACACGGGCGGGCTCTCCGGCGCGACGCCGGCGGAGGCGGTCAGCTGGGGGAAGATCGATCCCGACAAGCTCCCCGATGCCGTCGTCTGCTACCTCGATTCGACGATCGCGCTCCCGATCCTCACGAGCTACGCGCTCGCCAAGCGGAAGCCGCGGAAGCTCAAGCGCCTCTACGACCAGCGCGGGAAGATGATGCAGACGCTCGTGCGGGAGTTCGAAAAGGCGAACGGCTAGCGCCCGGTCGGTCGCTAGCCGTTCCATCCTTCTCGAGGTGGCGCTGGCTCAGCGCACGGCAGCCGGCACGGTGCGCTGCGCCTTGGGGCACTCACGCCAGACGCCCGGCTGTCCGTTCATCCCGCCCGGGAGGGGATTCATGAGATCCCGCGGCATCCGCTCCGGGTCCTCGCTCGCGAGATAGGCGAGCATCGCGGTGAGCGTCGCGTTGTTCTTGATGTCGCTCTCCACCACCTTGTCGTACGTATCGCGGTCGGTGTGCCAGGTGGTGAAGGAGTAATCCCACCCGAGTGCGCCGAGGTTGAAGCCCGGAGCCTTGTGGCAGACGAAGGCCGCGTGGTCGGTCCCCCCCGTCGCCTGGCCGCTCGTCGGCTGGAACCGGATCCAGCGGGTGATCTCGTTGGGGATCTCCCCGAGGTAGCGCTCGAGGTGCGTCGCTGCGCCCGGGAAGGGGCCCGCGGTGAGGTTCACGACCCGCCCGGTGCCGTTGTCCTGATTGAACAACGCCTGTAGCCCGGCGATCACCTCGGGGTGATCCTCGGTGAAGGCGCGCGAGCCGTTGAGGCCCTGCTCCTCCCCGTTCCAGTGGCCCACGAGGATCGTGCGCTTCGGATTGGGATAGACCTGCTTCAGGATGCGGAGCGCCTCGAGCATCGTGATCGTACCGGTCCCGTTGTCGGTCGCGCCGGAGGCCGCCGACCAGGAATCGACGTGCGCCGAGAGCACCACGTACTCATTCGGCTTCTCCCGGCCCTTGATCTCCGCGACCACGTTGAAGACCGGGCGCTCCCCGAGGAGCTCGCTGTCGGTGAAGGCGCGGAGCGTGGGACCCTGGCCGTTGCGCGCGAGGCGCACCACGAGGCCGTAGTCCTCACAGGTCACCGCGAAGGTCGGGAGGGTCTGATTCGGGGAGCCGAAGACCTTGTTCACCCCGGGATAGTTGGACCACTGGAAGGTCAGCACGCCGATCGCGCCAGCGTCCTTGAGCTTCTGCCAGACGGAGCGCCCCCCGCTCATCGCGACGTTGAGCTGATTCCACTCAAGCTGCATCGCCTGCTGCTGCGCGTTCACGCGGGCGAGCTCCTCCGGGGTGCTGAACTCACGCCACTGCTGCGGCGAGCGGCAGGAGAGCCGCGGCACGTTCATCGCGAAGAACTTCCCCTTCACGGTCGGGAGCCAGGCAGCGAACGCCTCGGGGGTCGAGATGCCGAGGGGGTAGGCGACGACCTGGCCCTCGATCGGGCCATTGGTCGACGGGCTCCACGCCATCGCGGTCGCCTCGAGCGAGCGGACGCGCGGCGCGATCAGGTCGACGTGCGTGACCCCACGGCTCCATCCGAGCCAGGTGCCGTAGCGCTCCTTGCGCGCACTGACGCCCCACCCGGTGTAGGTGCGCACGAGCCAATCGAGCGCGGCATCGGACTGCGGCGAACCGGTGAGGCGCTGGCCGTACTGATCGAGGAAGACCTGCCCGAGGGTCATCGCCTGTGAGCGGTTCATCCCCTCCTCCCAGATCTTCTGGATCATGGGATTGCTGGGCGCCGACTTCCGGATGTATGCCGGATACTCGGCTTCAGGGATCGGATCGGCCATGCGATCGCGCGGGCCGGCTGGCATCCCGCCAGGCCCCCCGGGGCCACCAGCGGGGCGCTGCGCGACGAGCGGCGCGGCGAGGAGAGAGAGGACGAGGAGAGAACGGAAGGACACGAGCGACTCCGGTGCGGAGGTGGAGAGGGGAAGCTACAAGGACGGCGAGAGACCGTCCGTCAGGGAATGGCGATACGCACGCCAGGCCGGGAGGAGCCCCACCAGCGTGCCGGCGACGACGATGAGGCCAAGATAGAGCCATTCGGTGGAGCCGAGCGCCTGCGTCGTGAGGGCGATGCCGAAGCGTGCCTCGACCGCGCCGCGCGCCATGAGGATCCCGCCGTAGACGAGGGCGACGCCCAGGCCGGCGGCGATCGTGGCAAGGACGCCGGATTCGAGCACTAACAAGGAGACGATGGTGCGCGGTCCTGCGCCGACCGCCCGGAGGATCGCCATCTCGCGGCGCCGCGACTCCAGTGAGGCGAAGAGTGCGACGCACATCCCGATGAGTCCGACCACGAGGGTCAGCACCGCCACGACGCGGAGCCCCACCTCGGCACTCCCGATGGTCTGCCAGAGCTGCCCGAGCGCGACGCCGGGGATGATCGCCGTGAGCGGCTCCGCACGGTCCTCGTTCATCTCGCGCTGGAGCTGCAGCGTCTCGAAGCGGTTGGTGGTGCCGACGAGAAAAGCGGTGATCGGGGCTGGCCCTTCGGTGTGCGGGGTCGGCGGGCCCATCATCAGCCCCCCGGCGCCTTCCTCCGCCGCATGCATCGCGGTGAGGCCATCGAGCGTCACGTAAAGGGCGCGATCGATCGGGGTGAAGGTCCGGTCGATGATCCCGCTCACCACGAAGGGATGCGCCGTGTGCTCCGCGAAGGAGACGGCGGCGACGCCATGGGCGAGGACGACCTCACTCCCGAGGGTGTAGCCGAGCCGCTCCGCCACCTCGGCGCCGATCACGACTTCGCGGTCGGTATCGGGCGGCCCGCCCTCGGCGAAGGTCACCGAGCGATCGCGGAAGCGGTAGCGAGAGAAGAACTCCGCCGTCGTCCCGATCACGCGGTGGCCTTGATGGGCATCCCCGAGGGCGTAGGGAATCGTCCACTGCACGGCGGGATGGGCGCGCCACCGCTCGTACGTCGCCCACAAGAGGCTCCCCGTGGGGGTCGACATCCCGAAAACGGTCGAGAGGAGGACCTGCGTGGTCCCGCCGCGGGCACCGACGATAAGATCGGTGCCTTTGATGGTGCCGGCGAAGCTCTCCCGCACGCCGCGTCGGATGTGTTCGATGCCGACCAGCAGGGCCACGGAGAGCGCGATGCTCAGGAGGGTGAGCCCCGAGATGACGGCGCGATTCCGGAGTGAGCGCCAGGCCAAGGAGAGGAGGAGCATCAGATCCCTCCCGTCGTCGCCGCGCGATTGAGCTCGCGCAGCGCGAGGGTGCGATCGAATCGCCCCGCGAGGCTCAGATCGTGACTCACGAAGAGCAGGGTACTCCCCGCCTCCTCCACATTTGCGAAGAGGAGTTCGAGGAAGCGATCCCGACGATCCGCGTCGAGCGCGGAGGTCGGTTCGTCACAGACGATCAATTCGGGCGCCCCGATCAGTGCGCGGGCCACCGCGACGCGCTGTTGCTGTCCCACGCTCAGCGCGGTGACGCGGGCGTCGAGGAGGGCGGAGATCTCAAGCCGTTCGGCGAGGGTGCGCGCCGCCGCCTCGGCATCGGCCACGCGGGCGCGGCGGTCTGCTGAGAGTCGGCAGGGGAGGGTGATGTTCTCCCGCACCGAGAGGTAGGGGATGAGATTGAACATCTGGAAGACGTAGCCGAGGTGCGCGGCACGAAAGCGGTCACGCGCGCCGCGCGCGAGCGTGGTGAGATCGGTGCCGAGGAGGGTGAGGTGGCCCGCGTCTGGGGTGAGGACCCCGGCGATCAAGCCGAGGAGGGTGGTCTTCCCACTGCCGCTCGGGCCGTGGAGGAAGACCGTCTCCCCCATCGCGAACTCGAGTGACGGGATGTCGATCACTTCGCGTCCCGCGACGTAGGCGAACCGGAGATCGCGGACCGCGACCGCCGGCCCAGTCCCGACGCGTCGGTCGCCGGGGGCGCTCACTTCCCCGTGTAGGGCTTCATCGAGAGCCCTTCGATCTCGAACCCGACCTGCCCGTAGGGGGAGTCGACGTTTTTCACACGGAGGGTTCCCTCCATCCAGACGGCATCGAAGAGCCCGAGGCGCACGGACCGCTTCCCCGCCATCTGCACGAGGGCCATCTGGTTCGGGGGCGGGGGCGGGGTGTGCACGCAGGCACCGTAGTAGGGGACGAGCAGGAACTCCGCCCCCTCCTCCGCCGCGTCGTCGAGCGGGACCACGAAGCCCGGGACGCGGACCGTCTTCCCATCGAGCTTCTTGAGGGTGTCGGTCATCTTCCCGTTCTCGTAGTCGAGGCCGGCGAGGAGCCGCCAGTCGATCGCGACGGGGACAGCGGGGGGACGGCCTTGAGCGGCCACCAGAGAGCCGGCGACCGGAGCGGCCGCCACGAGGCAGAGGGCGAGGACGAGGGAGCGCATATCACCAAGCTACTCGGCGCGGGGCCTTTACGTTGAGCGGTCCCCGCCCTACGATTGACCCATAGGAAATCCGGCGCCCGGCCTTCGCGGTCGGGCGTCGGCTTTTTTCTCTCTTCAGGGTGGGTGGCCGATGATCGAAGCACTCAAGCAGAAGCTGACGGACGAGGCGGAGAAGCTCCGGTACGAGCTCAACGTCACGCTCCCCAACGAGATCCGTAAAGCGGTCGAACTGGGGGACCTCCGCGAGAACTCGGAGTACAAGGCGGCCCTCGAGCGCCAGCAGTTCGTCCAGGCGCGCCTCGGACAACTCACCCAGCGCCTCTCGCGGCTCTCGTCGATCGATGAGTCCCAGATCGCCGTCGATGCGGTGGGGATGGGGTCCAAGGTGATCGTCGAGGATC
>JBMTXT010000121.1:0-5038 GCA_049453775.1 Gemmatimonadaceae bacterium
GCCCCCGGGCGCCTGAGCGCCCGGGGGCTTCGTCCTGTCGTACGGCGCGTCGACCTTAGTTGAAGGTGTAGCGCACGCCCAGCTGCATCCGCCAGACATCGCCGACGCCGAAGTTCCGCTGGAAGGAGCGATCGAGGAGCGAGCCCCCGATGGTCCGCATCCGGAACTGCGGGACGCCCGAGGCGTCCACGCCGGCTGGTACGAGCGGCGAGGTGGAGGTGAAGCTCCAGCTCCGGCCCCAATCCGAGTTGAACATGTTGGTGAAGTTCAGGATGTCCATACGGACCTGGAGCTTGTTCGGCTTGCCCATGACGTTCTGCACGATGTCCTGGGTCAGGCTGACATCCATGCGGGTGGTCATCGGGGTGAAGATCCCGCCACGCTCCACATACCGCCCACGGCGGTTGCGCAGGTAGCGATCCTGCTGGATGAACTTCTCGAAGGCCTCGATCTGCTGCGCGACCGAGAACGGCGCCGAGCCGGTGATCGGGACGAAGCGCATCTCGCTCTCATCCTTCGGGATGTAGAGGAGGTCGTTGCCCGTGCCGCCATCCCCGTTGAAGTCGCCGCCGTAGACGAACGACCCGTTCCCCTGGAAGCTATTGAGGAAGAACGAGATCCCCGTCGGACCGATCGGGAGGAACGACTTGGTGTAGGCCGCCGTCAGGAAGTACCGGTGGCCCTGCGAAGTGCCGGAGAACCCAACGCCCGGGGTGTTCGCCCCGTTCACGTGCTGATTGCCGTTCCACGACCCGAAGGCGATCGAGCCGGCGTCGACGGTGTTGCGCGAGAGGCCGTAGCTGTACGCGGCCTTGGCGAAGAACCCACTGGCGAACGCCTTCTCGAGTGAGGCCGAGACGTTCCAGGCGCGGCCGACATCCTGGTTCTTCAGGACGATCGCGCTCGTCACGTTGCAATTGATGCGCTGCTGCGTGCCGTTGACGGTCGGGCAGTCATCGACGAACCAGCGCGGGCGCTGGTCGGGGCCGTTGAACTTCCCATCCGCCGGCGACTGGTTGGCATCGATGTAGTAGATGCCGTTGATGTCCTGCGCGAGCAGGAGCTCGACGGTGCCGGTCGTCCCGAAGGGGAGCTTCCGGTCGACCGCGAGGTTCGTGCGGAGGATCTGCGGGAACTTGAAGTTCTTGTCGGTGAGCGCGAGCTCGTACGACGCCGCCGGCGCGCCGGTGATCGTCGTCGGCTTGTACTTATCCGGATCGGGGTGGAACGGACGCGAGGTCACGTTGTCATACTGCTCGAAGCCCGTGAGCACGCCGTTGTTGCCGATCTGGTTCGAGATCCAGACGTAGGCCGGACGCCCCGTGAAGACGCCGGTACCGCCGCGGATCTGGGTCACGCCCTCGCCGGCGACATCCCAGTTGAAGCCGAAGCGCGGCGAGAAGAGGAGCGAGGGCTTCGGGAGCGCCTCGGTCTGGTACTGTTGCGACTGCCCGTTCTCGTCGCGGAAGAGCATGTTGTTGGCGAGCGGGTTCTCGAACCCGGTCTCCCCGAACCGCGCCTGCTCGACCCGGAGGCCGAAGGTCGTCGTCAGGTTCCGGCTCGGCCGGTACTCATTCTGCGCATAGACGCCCGCGAAGAGGACCTCGAGGGGCTGCACCGGCTTCTCCATCCCCGGCTGGTTCGCATAGCGGACCTGGAAGCGACGGAGGGTGACCGGCGAGGTGGTGCGGTTCGGGTTCGCGAGGTAGTCGTTCGCATCGCGATAGAAATCGCTCAGCGAGTTGTAGATGTAGACGCTCTGCGACCCCGGGAAGAAGACGTTCTCCGACTCATACCGCTCGACGCTCACGCCGAAGGTCAGGTCGTTCTTGTCCCCGTAGATCGTGAAGTTGTTCTGGAACTGCTGGCTGTTGTAGCGCAGCTCATTGTTCGGCGTGAAGGGCTCGAAGCCGAACGTCGTGTACACCGCATTCTGGTCGAGGATGTCGACCATGGGGAAGGGCTTCCCTCCCGTGAGCCCGCCACGAACGTCGCGGCTCTCGTCGTTCTTGGTGTAGCCGACGATCATGTTGTTCGACATGTTCGAGCCGATCACCGCGTTCCACTCGCCGACCACCGACTCGATGTTCTCGAGGATCTGGTAGTTCGAGTTCTGGAAGTTGAGCCCGAGGAGGCTCGTGCGACGGCTCCCCCAGCCGAGCGACGACGAGTTGGAGAGGAGCACGTCGGTCTTGGAGTCGAGCTTGGTGTAGCGGAGGCTGAACTTGTTCTTGTCGTTCATCGCGTAGTCGAGCTTCGCGGTGAGACGGAGCGACGGGGTCTCGTGGTCATAGCCCTCGTACGGGCCCGTCGCGTAGCCGAAGTTCTGCGAGAGGAAGGTGCTGAGCGAGTCGAGCGAGGTCGCGCGCACGCGCGTCACCTGGCCCCCCTGCGTCTCCCCCGGCTGGAGCGCGCGGAAGGTCGTGCCCGGCTCGGTGATGCCGTCGCTCTCGAACGAGGCGAAGAAGAAGAGCTTGTTCTTGATGAGCGGCCCGCCGATGCGCGCGCCCACCTGGCTGAAGTCGAAGGTGCCGGGGTTGAAGGCCCGCCCGCCGATCTTCTTGCCCACCATGTCGTTGTCGCGCTGCAGGTAGTAGACCGAGCCCGAGAAGTCGTTGGTGCCCGACTTGGTCACGGTGTTCACCGCGGCGCCGACGAAGTTGCCCTGACGGACATCGTACGGGGCGATGCTCACCTGCACCGCCTCGATCGCGTCGAGCGAGATCGGGGCGACGCCCGTCCGGTCACCCGGCTGGCCGCCGAGACCGAACGAGTTGTTGAAGTAGGCGCCGTCCACCATGATGTTGTTCAGGCGGTTGTCGACGCCGGCGAACGACGAGCCGCTCGCCTGCGGGGTGAGGCGGGTGAAGTCGTCGATACGACGCGAGATGGTCGGCAGCTGCTCGAGCGCCTGCTGCGGCACCGAGGTCGCCGCGCCGGTGCGCGTCGCGCTGATCTCCGTCCCCGTCGAGGTCACGGTGACCGCGCTGAGCTGGGTCGCCAGCGCGCCGAGGCGGAAGACGACGTCGGTCGAGACGCCGAGGCCGACGTTCAGGCCGCTCCGCGACTGCCGCGCGAACCCGATGCGGGTCGCTTCGACGGTGTAGGGGCCGCCGACGCGGAGGCCCGGGATGATGAAGCCACCATCCGCACGGGTCGTCGACTGATAGATGGTGCCCGAAGGGGTGTGGGTCGCGGTGACCCGAGCGCCCTGAATCGGGTTCCCGGCCGAATCGACCACCGATCCGCGCATCGAGCCGGTGGTGACCTGGGCCGAAACCTCGGCGGTCCAGAGGGCCCCGACCAGGGCGAGCGCCCCAGCGATGACCAGTGAACGGAGACTACGGAGCATGAGTGATCCTCTGTAGGGGTATCTACGGGGGTCTAGCACGTTAAAAAGTACTACAGCCGGACCTAGGAGTCCAACGTGAGGGGGTCGGGAAAAGTGCCCTGCGACCGAACCGTTACACGCCCCCCGGGGTATTCGCAGGGGCCTTCCGGCCGACCGTCAGGTAGTAGAGGGGGACCCCCACCAGGCAGGCGCCGAGCACCCCGACCGTCTGCCACCGGCTCCCCGGGTCGATCAGGGCGTTCCCCAAGAGGTAGAGGACGGCGGCCATGAAGACGAGGGGGACCACCGGATACCCGGGGCACCGGAAGGTCGGCCGGTACTCGGGACGCCCCCGGAGCCGGAAGATCGAGGCGACCGCCAGGAAATAGAACGGGAGGAAGGCGGTCACGAAGGCGTCGGCCAGCTGCTCGAAACTCCGCAGGAGGACGAAGACCGCCCCGAGGGTCGCCGTCAGGGCGATCGCCACATAGGGGGTCCCGAACCGCGGATGGACCGCCCCGACCCCCCGGAAGAGGAGGCCATCTTCCGCCATCGCGAAGAAGATCCGCGGGCTCGTGAAGAGGACCGTGTTGAGCGTCCCGAAGGTCGAGATCATGACCGTCACGGAGACGAAGGCCACCCCGAGGGGACCGATCACCCGCTGGGCCACATCGGCGGCGACGAGCTTGGAGACCCGGATCTCCTCGATCGGCATCACCGCGAGGTAGGCCAAATTGGCTAAGAGATAGATGGCGATGATCAGGAGGGTCCCCCCGATCAGGGAGCGCGGGAGGTTCCGCTGGGGATCCCGGACCTCCCCGCCGTTGTAGACGATGTCGGCCCAGCCATCGAAGGCCCAGAGGGTGCTCACCAGGGCGAGCCCGAAGGCGGGGATCGTGAAGGAGCCCGGGGGGATCGCCGGGGTGTAGAACCCCCCACCGGTCTGCGGCAATCCGACCACGAAGGCGACGATCACGATGAAGAGGAGCCCGCCGTACTTGGCGAGGACGGTGAGGTTGGTGAAGGCCGCCCCCACCTTCACCCCGACGATGTTGAAGGTCCCGGTCAGAAGGATCGCCCCCGCGGCGATGACCCGCACCGTCATCGCCTCCTCCGGCGAGGCCTCCGCCCCCTTGGAGACGCGCCAGAAGTACTCGGCGAAGGTGATGGAGATCGCGCCGAGTGAGGCGGCCCGGATCATCGCGAGCTGGCCCCAGCCAAAGACGAAGGCGGTCATCCGCCCCCACCCCTGCCGCAAGAAGACGTAGATGCCCCCCGTCTGTGGGAGGGCGCTCGCGACCTCGGCGAGCGTCAGGGCGCCACAGAGGGCGAAGATCCCACCGGCGACCCAGGAGAGGAGCATCGGGACCGGGCCGGGGAGCTTGTCGGCGATCCCCGCGGGGGAGCGGAAGATCCCGGAGCCGACAGTGGAACCGATGACGACGGCGATGGCGCTCCAGAGGCCGATGCGGCGCTCGAGGCCGGAGGTGGGGGTCGCGGACATCTGCCGAAGCTACGCCGGAGGACTCCCGTCAGCGAGGGGCAGTCGGCGATCATTCCCCATCATGTCCTCTTTGCTGATCGCCGTCGTCTTCTGGGTCGCCGTGGCGGCCGTCTGCCTCGCGCAGGTGATGATCCTCCGCTCCACCCGGCGCGTGCTCCGCGGCGCCGCGCCGGCGCGTCCCGCCCTGGAATGGGCGTTCGCGC
>JBMTXT010000122.1:0-5014 GCA_049453775.1 Gemmatimonadaceae bacterium
GACCGGAATGAGGCGATCGGTCCGCCGAGCGCGTAGAGGCGCGCGCCGGCCAGCGCGAAGGGGACACGCGCCTGAAGCCCCACCTCGAACCCGTTCTCGTTGACACGGTACCGCTCCGTGGGATCCTGGCGCTGGTACGCCATCTGATTGTACCCGAACTCACCGCGGACCCCCCAGCGCGCCTTGATCGTGCGATCATAGAAGCCGCGGAGCTCGATGCCGGAGCGGGTCCCGTTGCGCTCGGAGCCGCCGTTCGAGGCGCTCCGGAATCCCGCGGCCCCGCCGAGCTGTGCGTCGGCTGGCGCCGCGAAGAGCGTCATGGCTATGAGGGGAAGGAAGGTCGCTGTCTTCATCATGGGATGGGTGGAGGGTGAAGGCGATCTGCTGCTCACAGGGCGTGAGGGACCCGTGGCTCAGCCGTGCTGCGCGAGGATCTCCGCCGGGGTGACCGTCGCGGCCCCCGACTTGCCGACCTGGATCCCCGCCGCATCGTTCGCGACGATGGCGGCCTCGACCGGCGTGGCCCCCACCGCGAGCATCGCCGCCAAGTAGGCGGTCACGGTGTCGCCGGCCCCGACGACATCGAAGACCTCGCGTGCGGTCGTCGGGATGCGGTGGATCATCCCATCGGGATCGATCAGGGCCATCCCGCGCTCGCTGAGCGTGAGGAGGAGTCGCTCCGCCCCCAACCGATGCAAGACGGCGGGCAACGCCTCCGGATGCTCGAGATCCACCGCCGCGCCGAGGGCGGCCTCGAGCTCTCGGCGGTTCGGCTTGAAGATCGTCGCCCCGCGATAGGCGAAGAAGTTCCGGTATTTGGGGTCGACGATGACAGGGATCCCCTTGGCCTGCGCCCCGGCGATCGCCCGATGGATCACCGGCTCGGTGAGGACGCCCTTGTTGTAATCCTCGAGGATCAGTGCGTCAGCGTCGGCGACCGCGCGATCGACGGCGAGGAGGAGCGCCTCCACCTCGCGCCCGCTCAGGTCGGTGTCGACCTCCTCATCGACCCGTACGACCTGCTGGCCCCGCGCGACGACGCGGGTCTTGGTCGTGGTGGGGCGATCGATCGTCACGAGCCCACGGGGATCGGCGCCGAGTGCGGCGAGCATGGCGCGCACCCGCTCACCGGAGCGGTCGTGCCCGATGGCGGCGACGAGCTCGAGCTGGGCCCCGACCGCGGCGACGTTCTGTGCGACGTTTGCGGCCCCCCCGAGGGCCTCCACCCGGTCACGGACCCGCACGACGGGGACGGGGGCCTCGGGGGAGATCCGGTCGACATCGCCCCGGAGATAGACGTCGAGCATCGCGTCGCCGATGATGGCGATGCGACGGCGCTGGGCAGCTGGCGCCGCGAGGAGGGCCTCGAGGCGGTGGCGGGTCAGGGAGGACGTCGTCATGGTCCGTGAAAGATGGCTTCGGTTCCCCCACCTCGCGACGGTCGCCCCGCCCGCACGAGATCGCCTAGCTTTCACCTATGACGCGTCTCCAGCCCCCCCTCGCCGTCCGCGAGATCTGCCGCACCCTGGAAGGGGCGGGGTTCGAGGCGTGGTGCGTGGGCGGCGCCGTGCGAGATGCGCTGCTCGGGATCGAGACCCTCGATTGGGATATCGCGACCTCCGCGCGCCCGGAGCAGGTGCAGCGGCTCTTCCGGCGGACGGTCCCGGTGGGGATCCAGTTCGGGACGGTCGGCGTGCTGGATCGTGAGGGGGTGCTGCATGAGGTGACGACCTTTCGGCACGACGTGGAGACCGATGGGCGGCATGCGGTCGTGCGGTTCGGGGCCTCGCTCGACGAGGATCTGGCGCGACGCGACTTCACGATCAATGCCATCGCGGTCCATGCGGAGACCCTCGCCGTTCGCGACCCCTTCGACGGCCGTGGGGATCTGGCGCGTCAGGTGGTGCGGTGCGTGGGCTTGTCGGCGGCGCGGATGGAGGAGGATCGCCTGCGGGCGCTGCGTGCGATCCGCTTCGCGGGGCGATTCGGGTTCGCGATCGAGCCCACGACCTGGGAGGCGATCCGTGCGAGTGCGCCGCATCTGACGCGGCTCTCGATGGAGCGGGTGAAACAGGAACTCGACAAGATCATGGAGCAGGTCGCGCAGCCCTCGGCGAGCATGGAGCGCTATCGCGAGGCGGGGATCCTCGCGGTGCTCCTTCCCGCGCTCGCGGAGGCGCCCGCTCTGCGCTTTCGCACCCTCGACCACCTCGCGCGTCCCGCACGGAACCGGCGACCGGCGCGGCGCGCCCTCCGCCTGGCGGCGCTCTTCGCGGAGCCAGGGCAGGGCATGCCCGCGACGCTGGAGCGGACGCTCAAGGGGCTCAAGTTCAGCAATGAGGAGGTCGCGCTGACGCGCGCGGCGGTCACGGCGCTGGGGGCGGTGCCATCGATGCAGGCGGTGGTGACACAGTTCGCGGAGGAGCGGGCGCTGCGCCGGTTCGTCGCGATGGTCGGGCGTCTGCAGGTGCCGCTGGTGGCGCGCCTGCTTTGGGCGCGCGCCGCCGCGGAGCGCGCGTCCGTGCACGCGGACGATGCCGCGGTGCGTGAGGGGCGGCGCGCCGGGATCCGGCTCTATCGGCGTGCGATGCGCATCGCCTGGCGCGATCCCATCACCCTCGGCGATCTCGTGATCGATGGCGATGACCTGCGCGGGATCGGGATCCAGAGCGGGCCAGCGATCGGGGCGACGCTGAAGCGACTCTTGGACGCAGTGCTCGACGATCCCACGCGCAACACGCGGGAGCAGCTGCTCGCTCTGGCGTCGGTTCAGACGTGACGACGCTCCTCGTGGATGCGCGCGCGCCCTATGGCTCGGGACTCGGGCGCCATCTGCGCGAGATGCTGGGGGCGCTCTCGCGCACGGGGCGGTTCGGCGAGATCGTCCTCGTGGGGCCGGCGACGGCCCTGGCGCCGGTGCGTCAGGCGATGGCGGTCCCCACCCGGGTCATCGCCTGCGACTGGGGGCGCTACGATCCACGGATCCCCCTGCGATGGGCGCACCTCGCGTCGCAGGTCGGGCGTCCCCATCACACCTGGTTCCCCAATTGGGATGGGGCATGGCGCCTTGGGGGAGGGGCCGGCTCGGCGCCGGTGACGACGGTGCACGATCTCATCCAACTCGAGGGGACGACACCGCGTGAGCGGGTGCGGGCCGCGATCGCGGCGCCCTGGATGCGGCGCATGCTGATGGCGAGTCGCGCGGTGGTCACCGTCAGTGAGCGCTCGCGCGGGGCGATCGCCAGCCGGTTCCCCGACCAGGCGCACAAGGTGCAGGTGATCCCCAATGGCGTCGCCCCGCTTTTTTTCTCCCCGCGGGATCGCGCGATGGATCTGCGGGCGCTCGGGATCGTGGGGCCGTATCTGCTCACCGTCGCGAACAAGAAGCCGCACAAGAATCTCGAGATGGCGATCCGGACCTTCGCGCGGCTCGCGCCCACCGATGCGGCGCTGCAGCTCGTGATGGTCGGGGAGCGCTTCCCACATCTGACGCGGCTGCAGCAGCTCGCACGCGACCTCGGGGTCCGAGATCGCGTGGTCGAGGTGGAGACGCTCCCTGATGCGCAGCTCGCGGCGGTGTACGGGGAGGCGGACGCCTTCCTCTTCCCGTCGCGGGAGGAGGGGTTCGGAATGGTCGCGCTGGAAGCGATGGCGGCGGGGACGCCGGTCGTCACGGTGGATCGGGCGCCGATCCCTGAGATCGTTGGGGACGCGGCGGTCCTCGTGCCGCTCGACGATGATGCGGCGATGGCGGCGGCAGTGACGCGCCTGCGTCATGACGTGGCGTGGCGCGAGAACCGCATCGCGGCGGGGCGTGAGCGAGCGGCGCGCTACACCTGGGACCGGGCGGCCGAGGCGCTCGTCGCGGTGCTCGGTGATCCAGGGCCGGCGCGGTGATCGCTGTGGTGCCCAAGCACGTCGAGTCCCACTAGCATTCGTGTCATGATCCCCCTGCATCTCGATATCGAAGTCACACGCGGTGAGGTCGTCGAATCGCAGCACCGCGTCCATGCGGCGGTCATCGTCCGCGATGGCGCTCCGGTCGCCGGCGCTCGCGACCCACAACTCGTCTCGATGTGGCGCTCCTGCGCCAAGTTCTTCCAGGTGATGCCCCTGCTCGCGAGTGGGGGATTCGATGCGGTCGGGTGGGGCTCGGAGGAGCTCGCGCTGAGCTGTGCCTCGCACGGTGGCGAGCCGGACCACCTCATCGTGGTGGCGCGGATGCTCGCCTCGCTCGGCCTCGAAGAGGGGGATCTCGCCTGCGGTCCACACGAACCGCTCTCCACGCGTGGCACGAAGCTCTGGCGGGAGTCGGGGAAGCCGCTGACGCGTCTCCACAACAACTGTTCGGGCAAGCACGCCTCGATGCTCGCGCGCGCGAAGACCGCCGGGTGGGCGATCCGCGGCTATGAGCATGGGGATCATCCGGTGCAGCGCGCCTGCCTCGGGGAGGTCTCCGCCTGGACCGGGGTCCCGCTCGATGACATGCCGGTGGGGGTCGATGGCTGTGGGGTGCCGGTGATGGCGCTCTCGCTCGAGCGGATGGCGTTGGCCTACGCCCGTCTCGCGTCGGCGATCGAGGCCGGGGAGACGATCCCGGCCCGCATCGCGGCGGCGGTGCGCGCGCATCCCCAGCTGTTGGGCGGGACCGAGCGCTTTGACACCGTCCTCCTCGAGGAGACGCAGGGGGAGGTGATCGCGAAGGTCGGGGCGGAGGGGGTGCACTCGGTGGCCGTCCCGGCCCGTGGGCTCGGGCTCGCGCTCAAGGTGGAGGACGGCGCGCTGCGGGCGCAGCAGGCGGCGGTGCTCGCCGCGCTCCAGCAGCTCGATATCCTACCGGCCGAGTTGCCGGCGCGCCTCGCGGAGTTCGCGCACCGACCGATCCGCAACACGCGAGGGGAGGTGGTGGGGGAGATCCGCCCCGCGCGGGTGGCGTCATCCGGGTCGCACGCGCGCTGATTCGGTCCGCACGCGGGTCGCGTTTCGACTAGCTTCCCCTCGTGTTCATCGATCT
>JBMTXT010000123.1:0-4925 GCA_049453775.1 Gemmatimonadaceae bacterium
GCCCCGCCGGCGCCCGCCCCTGCCCCCGCCGCGGCGGGGGCCGCGCCTGGGGCGCCGGCCACCTCCGCCCCAGTGGTCGCCGCCGCATCAGCTGCGCCGGCGCCCGTCGTCCCCGCGCGTCCGGCCGCCGCCCCGAACTCCTTCGAGGCGCGGATCCGGACCAAGTCCTCCCCGCTCGTCCGCCGCATGGCCGCCGAGGCGGGGGTCGATCTCTCGACGCTCACGGGGTCGGGAATCGCCGGTCGCGTAACAAAGCGTGATTTCGAGGCCTACCTCGAGCAGGGTGGGGGACGGAGCGCGCCGGCGGCCGCGCCCACGGCGATGCCGGCGGGGCTCCCCGCCGCGATGAGTGTGTCCCTGAGCGCGCACCCCGAGCCGACGTTCCAGCCCTGGGCCGGCGATGTGGTCGAGCCGATGTCGAAGATCCGCCGCCTCACCGCTGACCACATGCGGCAGGCGAAGCAGGTCGCGGCGCATGTCACGAGCTTCTTCGAGATCGACCTGACGCGGGTCGCGCGGATGCGGGCGCAGATGAAGGCCGAGTTCGAGGCGGAGACGGGACAGAAGCTGACCTACCTCCCCTTCATCCTTCGCGCGACGGTCGAGTGTCTGCGTCGTCACCCGGTCATGAATGCGACGGTGTCCGGGACCGATGTCATCCTGCGCAAGCGCTACAACCTCGGGATCGCCGTCGCGCTCGAGCCGACGGGGCTCATCGTCCCGGTGGTGAAGGATGCGGATGGGCTCAACCTCACCGGGCTCACGCGGGCGGTGAACGATCTCGCGGCGCGCGCGCGTGGCAAGAAGCTGAGCCCCATGGAGGTGCAGGACGCGACCTTCACCATCACCAACCCCGGGGTGTTCGGCTCCCTCATGGGGACCCCGATCATCCCCGTGGGGACCACCGCGATCCTCGGGCTTGGCGCGATCGAGAAGCGCCCCAAGGTGATCACCGGCGCCGATGGCGAGGACACGATCGCGATCCGGACCTGCGCCTACTTCTCGTGCAGCTTCGACCATCGCGTCGTCGATGGGGCGGACGCCGACCGCTTCATGGCCGACCTCAAGCAGACGCTCGAATCGGTCGGGTGAGATGCCGAGGTCGTTGACCATGCATCGGACGGTGGTCACCCCGACCGACCGGGCGCGGTTCCTCGAGACCTGCCGCACGCGCGAGCAACATTTCCGTGCGGCGGGGTGCCAGTACTGGGTCTTCGAGGAGCATGCCCTCCCTGGGGCCTTCATCGAATTCTGTGAGGCCCCCGACCTGCCCGCCCTGCGCGCGGCCCACGCCGATGCCCCGGGCCGACCGATCGCCACCGATCGCCTCTATTCCATCGTGGAGCTCACCTGACATGCCGACCCGCCGCCTCGAGATCGATGGCCAGTCCTGGGAGGTGTATCCGAGCGGATACGTCACCCAGTCGACCGCCGATGAATTCGGACTGCTCTTCCTCCATGGGACCGGCGCTGACCGTGTGGTCCGCGTGACGCGCTACTCCCCCCTCGGGGTGAAGTCGCGCGAGCAGTCGCTCGCGATGCTGTCCGACGCCGACCTCCGGCGGCTCTTCACCCTCTCACAGCCCAGTCCCCGCTCGCCCGAAGCCGGCTACGCGCCGTGAGCGGGGCCGCCGGCACGGTCGATCTGCACGCGCATTCGACCGCGTCGGATGGGTCGGTTGCGCCGGGCGCGGCCGTCGAACTCGCGCATCAGGCGGGGGTCGCTGCCTTTGCGCTCACCGATCATGACACCATGGCGGGGATCCCCGCCGCCCAGGCGATGGCGCAACGTCTGGGACTACGCTTCATCCCCGGGGTGGAGCTGAGCGTCCATCAGGGGACGACCGAGGTTCACCTGCTCGGGCTCCATATCGCCGACGTGCCTGGGATGGAGCAGGCCCTCACCACCTTCCGCGAGGGGCGCCATGCGCGTGCGCGCCAGATGGTCGAGCGACTCGTCGCCGTCGGCGCGCCGATCGACTTCGAGGCGGTGCTCGCGGCCGCTGCGGGGGGCGCGATCGGGCGTCCCCATGTCGCGAAGGCGCTCGTCGCCGCAGGCCATGTGAAGGATCATCGTGAGGCCTTCGATCGATATCTCGCGGCAGGGCGCCCCGCATATGTCGACAAGGCGCGCCTCGAGATCGCCGACGGGATCGCGCTCATCCATCGCTTCGGCGGCCTCGCGATCATCGCGCACCCCGGGTCCGATGGGCGCCGCGAGCGGGTCGAACCATTGATTGCCCTCGGGCTCGATGGGCTCGAGGTGCGGCATCCGAGTCACTCGGCAGAGGATACGAAGCGGATCCTGGCCCTCGTGGACCATTTCGCTCTGGTGCCGAGCGGGGGCTCGGATTGGCACGGGGCGATGATGGGGCCAAGGACGTTGGGGGCGATGCAGGTGCCGATGGCCTGGCTCGAGCGGCAGGACGCGCGGCTCGCGGCGCGACGCGCGGTGGCATGAGCGACGAAGGCGGCAGGCGCGTCGCGCTGGTGACGGGGGCGGGGCGCCGGGTGGGTCGCGCGATCGCCCTCGACCTCGCGGCCCACGGATGGGCCGTCGCCGTGCATCACCATGCCTCGGCCGCTGGCGCCACCGCGGTGGTCGAGGAGATCCGCGCCGCCGGGGGGACCGCCGCGGCGTTCGGCGCCGACCTCACCGATCCGGTCGCCCTTGAGGGGCTCCTCCCCGCCGTGGTGGCGTGGAGCGGTCGCGTGGATGCCGTGGTCTGTTCCGCCGCGGGGATGACCCGCACCCCGCTCGGTTCGACCACCGCTGCCATGGTGGATGGGATCCTCGCCCTCAATCTCCGGGCGCCCTTTCTCCTCGCGCAGGCCGCGGTTCCGCGCCTCACGGCGGGCGGGGCGATCGTCCTCATCGGCGATCATATGGCTGACGAGTGCTGGCCTGACTACGCGATGCACGGGGTCGCGAAGGCGGGCGTCCATGCGCTCACGCGGCATCTCGCCGCGGCGCTCGCGCCGCGGCTCCGGGTGAATGCCATCGCCCCTGGGCTCGTCCTCCCGCCCGAGGGGATGCCGCCGGCGACCCTCGACCGCTTCGTCGCGGCGACCCCGCTCCGACGCGAAGGGACGCCGGGGGATGTCGCGCAGGCGGTGCGGTTCCTGTTGGACGCGCCCTTCATCACCGGCGAGGTCCTCGCCGTGGATGGGGGGCGCCATCTCGGTCCTCCTCCACCCTGAGGTCGGTTATGGTTCGTCTCGTGTCGCAGCTGCGCACCCTCGTGCTCGTCGGTGTCGTCCTTCCCACCATCGGGGTCGCCCAGCAGCGGCGCCCTGCGACGCCGCTCATCGACTCCGTGACGGCTGCGCGTGTGCGCGCGGAACAGCGGGAGGATCCCAATCCCGCCCCCGCCCGGGCCGAGGGGGAGGGTCCCTTCTCGCGGCTCATCATCCGCGGGGTGAGCCTGATCGACGGGTACGGGAGCGCGCCGCGCGGGCAATACGACGTGGTGATCGAGGGGAATCGGATCGCGCAACTCGTGAACGTCGCGAACCCGAAGGTGCCGATCGATCCGGCCCGTCGGCCGCGCGGGGCGGCGCGCGAGATCGACGCCCACGGCATGTACCTGATGCCGGGCCTCATCGACCTGCACGTGCATCAGGGGACGCAGCAGAAGGCGCCCGACAGCGAGTATTACAACAAGCTCTGGCTCGCGCATGGGATCACGACGGTACGCGGGGTGCCCTTCGCCAGCATGGCGTATTCGCTCCGGGAGCGGACCCGCAGTGCGTCGAATGAGATCACGGCCCCGCGCTACGTGGTCTACCAGCGCCCCGGGTCCGGGTGGGGGCGCGGGACGCCTCGCACGCCGGAGGAGGCGCGCGCCGGGGTGGGCTGGGCGAAGGGGCAGGGGAGCGACGGCCTCAAGCTCGGCGCCGAGCGCCCCGACCTCATGGCCGCCTATCTCGAGGAGGCGAAGCAGCTCGGTCTCGGGACCACCGCGCACCTGCAGCAGTCGGGGGTCGGTCAGATGAATGCCCGCACCGCGACCGCGCTCGGGCTCGGGACCGTCACGCACTTCTACGGGCTCTTCGAGTCGATGTATGACGCGAATCAGATCCAGCCCTGGCCGCTCGACGCCGACCTCGGCGACGAGGAGACCCGCTTCGCGCAGGTCGCACGGCAGTGGAAGCTGGTGACCCCAGGAAGCGAGAAGTGGAACAGCCTCCTCAAGCATTTCCTGGACCGGGATGTCACGCTCGATCCGACGATGACGATCTACGTGGCGAGTCGGGATCTCATGAAGCGGATGACCGCGCCATGGCATCAGCGCTTCACGATCCCCACCCAGTACGACTTCTACGTCGCCAACCGGTCGAACCATGGGGCCTATTTCTTCGACTGGACCACGGACGATGAGGTGAACTGGCGGAACTTCTATCGCCTCTGGATGCAGTTCCTCAACGAGTACAAGAACCTCGGCGGACGCGTCACGGCGAGCTCCGACGCCGGCTTCATCTGGGCCACGCCGGGGTTCGCGACGATCGAGGAGCTCGAGCTCTTGCAGGAGGCGGGGTTCTATCCGGGCGAGGTGATCCGCGCGGGGACCTACCATGCCGCGCTCACCCTCGCCAAGCCCACGGGGACGCCGATCGAGGTGGGGGTGATCGAGCCGGGGATGCTGGCGGACCTGGTGATCGTCCCCGAGAACCCGATCCAGAACCTCAAGGTCCTCTACGGCACCGGGTGGCCCCGGCTGAACGACGCCACGGGAAAGGTCGAGCAGGTGGGTGGGGTCCGGTGGACGATCAAGGACGGGATCGTCTATGATGCCCGGGCGTTACTCGCGGACGTCGAGGCGATGGGGGTCCGGCAGCGGCAGGCCCGCGGCGGCCGCTGAGCCCGCGCCCCCTGTGGGGATCGCGGGGCGGGCGTACCCCCCCCCCCCCCCCCCCCCAAGCGT
>JBMTXT010000124.1:0-4920 GCA_049453775.1 Gemmatimonadaceae bacterium
AGCTTCTCACGCTCGACCCCGAGCTCCTTCTCGATGATGTCCTTGATCTTCGCGGAATGGTCAGCCATGCGTCGAGAACTCCAAGAGGGTGGAACCACGAGGGCCGCCGGAGGTCGCTCCGACGGCCCAGAAATATAACGATTTGACAGGGGGCAACGGCACGAAAAACCGGGCCGCGGTCACATCGCCAGCCCCCCGTCCACGGCGAAGACCTGCCCGGTCACGTAGGCCGCATGTTCGGAGGCCAGGAAGGCCACCAGCCCCGCCACATCCTGCGCCGCACCGAACCGCTCCAGCGGGATCTGGGCGGCGAGGGCCTCGACCGCCTGCGGGGTCATCGCATCGGTCATGTCGCTGGTGATGAACCCCGGGGCGACCACGTTGCAGAGGATGTTCCGGCTGGCCAGCTCCTTCGCCACCGACTTGCTCAGGCCGATCATCCCCGCCTTGCTGGCGGCATAGTTCGCCTGCCCCTTGTTCCCGAAGATCCCGACCACCGAGGCGATGTTGATGATCCGCCCCCACCGGCGCTTCATCATCCCGCGCTGCGCCGCCCGGATCGCCACGAACGCCGATCGCAGGTTCGTGTCGAGCACCGCGTCCCAATCCTCGTCCTTCATCCGGAGCATGAGGTTGTCCCGCGTGATCCCCGCGTTGTTCACGAGGATGTCCATCGAGCCGAAGGCGTCCTCCACCGTCTGGACGAGCATCGTGACGCTGGCCGGGTCGGCCACGTCGCAGGCGAATCCTCGCGCCTCGCCGAGCGTCTCGGCCACCGCTTCGGCCCTCGCGAGGTCACGCCCGACGACGGCGACCTTCGCCCCCGCATCGACGAGCGTCTTCGCGATCGTCTGCCCGATCCCGCGCGTGGAGCCGGTGACCAGCGCGACCTTCCCTGAGAGATCGATGGAGAGTGCCATATACCGTCCGGTGGAGGGTGAGCACGATGGGGCGCGGCGCGCCCCCGGAGGAATCAGAGCTGCAGGAGCGCCTCGACCTCGGCCGCGGTGCCGCAGGTCAGATAGTGGCACCCGGGGGCGAGACGTTTCACCAACCCGGTGAGCACCGCCCCCGGGCCCATCTCGACGAAGGTGACCCCGGGATGGGCGGCCGCGATGGCACGGACCTGCTCCACCCACCGGACCGGCGAAGTGAGCTGCCGGACGAGGAGTCGGCGCGCGGTCGCGACATCGGTCACCGCTTCGGTGGTCACGTTGCTCCAGACCGGGAAGCGCGGGGCGTGCCAGGCCGCCGCGTCGATCGCCGCCGCGAGTCCCGCCTCAGCGGGCTGCATCAGCGGGCTGTGGAAGGCGCCGCTCACCGGGAGCCGCAGCGCCCGCTTGGCCCCCGCCGCCTTCGCCCCCTCCATCGCCGCCTCCACCGCCGCGACCTCCCCCGAGATCACGATCTGCTCGTCCGCGTTGTAGTTCGCCGGGACGACGATCCCCGCCGCCGACGCGGTCCGGCAGATCGCATCAATGGGGGTCGTGAGGGTGCCGAGGATCGCCGCCATCGCCCCAGGGCGCTCGACCCCGGTCTGATACATGAGCTCGCCGCGCCGCCGCACGAGGCGCACCGCGTCCTCGAGTCCGATCGCCCCCGCCGCCTGATAGGCGGAGAACTCCCCGAGCGAATGCCCCGCCGCCCCGACCACGCGCCCGGCGAGGTGCGCCGCGACCGTGGCCCAGACCGCCGCGCCATGCGCCAGGAGCGCCGGCTGTGCGTTGTGCGTGAGGGTCAACTCTTCCGCGGGCCCCTCGAAGCAGAGCGTGCTGAGCGGGGTCCCAAGGGCGGCATCGACCGCGGCGAAGGTCGCTTGCGCCGCCGGGAAGGCCTCGACGAGGTCCTTCGCCATCCCGGGCTTCTGCGAGCCCTGACCGGGAAAGAGGAGGAAGAACATCGGCTAGAAGCGCGCGATCATCGAGCCCCAGGTGAAGCCCGCGCCGAAGGCGACGAACATCACCGTCGAGCCCTCCTTCACCAACCCCTGCGCCTGCGCCTCGCTGAGCGCGATCGGAATCGACGCCGCCGAGGTGTTCCCGTAGCGATCGACGTTGACGAACACCTTCTCCATCGGGATGTTGGCATGCTTCGCCGTCGCCTCGATGATGCGGATGTTCGCCTGATGCGGGATCAGGAGGTCGATATCGCTCGACGAGAGCTTCGCCCCGTCGAGCGCTCGATCGGCGGCGTCGGCCATCGACCGCACCGCGTTCTTGAAGACCTCGCGCCCCGCCATCGTGATGAAGTGCGAGCCCTCGGCGAGGATCTCGTTGGTCATCGGGCAGGCCCCCGCCCCCTTGGGACGCTGCAGGAGGTCGGCCAAGGTGCCGTCCGACCGCATGTAGGCCGAGAGGATCCCACGGTGCTTGGTGCTGCGCTTGATGATCGTCGCCCCCGCCCCGTCACCGAAGAGGACGCAGGTGTTGCGGTCCTTCCAGTTGATGATGCGGGAGAGCACCTCGCCACCGATCACGAGCACCGTCTCGTAGCCGCCGGTCGCGATCAGCCCCTCGGCCACCTGGCAGCTGTAGAGCCATCCGGAACAGGCGGCATCGAGATCGAAGGCCACCGCACGCGATGCGCCGAGCGCGGCCTGCACCTCGACCGCGGTCGCTGGGAGGAGCCGGTCCGGGCTCGCCGTCCCGAGGATGATCAGGTCGAGTTCGCTCGCCGTGACCCCGGCGAGCGCCATCGCCTTCCGCGCCGCCTCGGTGCAGAGCGAGGTGAGGGTCTCCCCCTCCCCGGCGACGAAGCGCTGGCGGATCCCTGTACGCTCCCGGATCCACTCATCGGAGGTCTCCACCCCGATCGACGCGAAGTCGTCGTTGGTGAAGACGCGCTTCGGCACCGCATGCGCGGTCGCCGCGAGCCTCGCGATGGGGCGCTTCATGCGCCGAGCTGCTCCCCGACGTGTCGGCTCATCTCCGACTCGACGGCCCGGAGACCGGCGAGGATCCCGTTCTTGATCGCCTCGGGACTCGACTTCCCGTGGCAGATGATGCTCACGCCCTTCACGCCGAGGAGGGGGGCGCCGCCGTACTTGGCGTAGTCCAGCGACTGCATCGCCATCCCGAACTGCTCCTTGGTGACGCCGACCTGCTTGAGGAGGCCGTACATCATCGGCGCGACCGATTCGTAGAACTTGAGGAGGACGTTCCCGGTGAAGCCGTCGCAGACGACGACATCGATCGGGCCGCGGTCGCAGGCCCCCATCGGGATATCCCGTCCTTCGATGTTGCCGATGAAGTGGAGCCCCGCCCCGAGGAGCGTCTGGTGCGCCTCCTTCACCGCGGCATTCCCCTTCTCGGCCTCTTCACCGATTGAAAGGAGGCCGACCGCAGGGGTCGGCCGCCCGAGGATGTCCTTGGCGAAGACATGGCCCAGGCGCGCGAACTGCACGAGTTCGGCGGCGGCACAATCGACGTTGGCGCCGGCGTCGAGCATGACGACGGGCTGCCGTGCGGTCGGGAGGACCGTCGCGATCGCGGGGCGCGAGAGCCCCTCATGAAGCCGCAGGATGAAGGTCGAGGCCGCCATCTGGGCGCCGGTGTTGCCGGCCGAGACGAAGGCATCGGACTGCCCCTCGGCCTGCAGCCGGAGACCGACCGCCATCGAGGAGTTGGGCTTGCCCCGGATCGCGACCGAGGGCTTGTCCGTCATCTCGATCACCTCGGGGGCGTCGACGACGGCGAATCGGGAGGCGGCCTCGCGCAGCAGCGGCGCGGCGCCGGTGAGCTGACGACTCAGCTCCTCGCGGATGACGGCCTCGCGGCCGACGAGCTGGAGCGCATGCGACGGCGCGAGCTCCTGGGCGGCGAGGAGCGCGGCGGCGACGGGCGCTTCGGGGGCGTGATCGCCCCCCATGACGTCCAGCGCGATCCGCGCCATGGCTTACGCGTCGCGAGCTGCGACGCGCTGCGTGCCGGCGTAGAAGCCGCAATCCTCGCACACATGGTGCGGACGCTTCATCGCGCCACACTTCGGGCACGCCTGGATGTTGATCGCCGGGGCGACCTTGTGGGTGTTGCGGGCGCGCTTCTTGCGCTTCGAGGTGCGACGCTTCGGGACGGCCATCGGAGGAACCTATCGGCTAAGGGACAAGGATCAGGACAGACTGCAGGCGCAGGGACTCGTGTTGCGGTCGGCCCCACACGTCGGACAGAGCCCGCGACAGTCGGGCCGGCACAACGGGAGAACGGTCGTCTCGAGCACCCACTGTTCGCGGACCGCGGGACGCAGATCCACCGTCAGCCCTCCCTCGCCCAACGGGAGCACATCGGGTTCCTCCGCATTCTCGTCGCTCGCGTCGGCGAAGAGCGCCTGCAGATCCGACTGCACGGCGATCTCCACTGGCGCGAGACACCGCCGGCACTCCCCCGTCGCGACCCCCGAGAGGGCCCCGCTGAAGTAATACCGGCCGCTGCCCGCCCCGCTCAGACGCCCGGTCACATGGACGCCCTGCACGGGCCGACTGTCGCCTTCCAGCCAGACCGGGTCATCGGAGGCGAGGTCGCCCTCGACCTGAACCGCCCCCTGCTCCAGCGTTCGGATGGGAAACGACAGCATAGCTATGAATCATAACGAAAAGGCCCCCGCCGAAGCAAGGGCCCAACCTACGGTCTGACAGGCACTTAGCACCCACGACCCGCCCGCGATCCCCCCGGGGCGCCCCCGTGGGCGTCCGAGGGGACCCCGACCGGATCAGACGACCTCGGCCTCGGTAAAGAAGAAGCGGCTCTCCCGCACCGCGTTCTCATCGGAGTCCGAGGCATGGATCGCGTTCTTCCCCTTGGACTCGGCGTAGAGCTTCCGGACCGTGCCGGCCGCCGCCTCCGCCGGATCGGTCGCGCCGATCGCGTCACGGAGCGCATGCACCGCGTTCTCCTTCACGAGGATGAAGGGCATGCAGGGGGCCGA
>JBMTXT010000125.1:0-4856 GCA_049453775.1 Gemmatimonadaceae bacterium
GATCGCTGGGAGCGCAAGGACAGCTCGGTCTTCGGCGCCGGTGAGTTCGCGATCCTCTGGATCGCGCGTGGTCCCGAGGGCGCCCCCGAGGAGGAGCGCCCCGACGACGATCGTGAGTCCCCGCCACGCTGGGCGGCGTGCGGTCATCTCACCCGCCCGACCCGATCTGTCGGGTGTACTTGATCGTGAGCGAGCGCGCGAGCGGCTCGCGCCACCGCGTGAAGCTGTCGGCCGCCTCCCCGTCATTGAGCACGATGAAGAGCCCCGTCCCCGCGGTGTTGAGCCAGGCGAAGCGCAGGTTGGCCGTGAACGCCTCCGCCTGATTGTTGTACTGCGTCAGCGTCTGCACGAAGACGCGGGGGGTGAAGAAGTAGGCAAGCTTCACCCCGACGAGCTGACGGATGAAGTCCCCCTGTTCGAGATGCACGTCCTGATAATCGACGACGAGCGAGGAGGAGAAGACAGCCCCTGCCCGGGCGGTGATCGAGACGTTCGCCCCCGACCGCGTCCCGGTGTAGAACTCCCCCGACTCGAGCCGCGCAAGAAAGGAGAGCGGCGCACTGGGGTCGCTCCCCCAATCGATCCCCGGGACGGTGAAGCGATACTGCCCAGGCGGGAGGACGACGCCGGGGGCGATCGTGAAGGGCCGCTGCAATCCCTCCGTATAGATGTTCACATCAGGGCCGAAGCGCCCCCCGCTGTTGAACTCGACCTCGGTGAGGTCGATATGCATCCACGACGACTGCAGGAAGCCATCGGTCCCCACCCAGCGGCGGAGACTGACATGCGGGTTCCACTGGCGAACCTGCTGCCAGTTGGGGCTGCGCACGAGCCGCATCAGCATCAGCTCGTCGAAGCGATACCCTGCGGGCCGACTCATGAACCCGACCTCGGGGTTGAAGGCCTCGCCGACGCCCAGCACGCGGACCGAGTGATTCCAATCCCGCGTCTGAAAGGCGAGGCGGCCACTCCATGCCATCGCATCCCCGCGCCGCCCCGGCGTCTCCGAATGCCCCACCCAGGCGTCCGCCGTCCAATCCTGCCCGATCCCGAGCCGTCCGTCGGCACCGATCACCCGGTTGAAGTCGCGGGCATCGCCGGTGGCGGTGCGCTGCACCGCGATCACCCCCACGCGTGAGCGCGCGGAGAGCTCCTTGAGCGCCCGCGCGACGGTATACGAGTTCCCGACCACGCCCGGCGCCTCATCGGTCACCATCTGGAGGGCCCCGACGGTGAGCCCCCCCACACGCCCGGTGAGCCGCGCCCCGCCGAGGATCGGCTGCGGCTGCCCCGTCGCCGCGTCGATCCCGATGCGGCGGGTGAAGAAGAGGTCGACGGCCTGCGGGGTGCCCGCGGCGAAGACCCCCGCGTTCTCGAGGAAGAAGGGGCGCTTCTCGGGGAAGAAGATCGGGAAGCGGGTGAGATTCGTCCGCTGCTCGTCGACCTCCACCTGCGCGAAGTCGGTGTTGTAGGTGAGGTCGAGCGTGAGACTCGGCGTCACCCCGTACTTGGCGTCGATCCCCCAGGCCCCGGTCGTCGCGAAGGCCGACTGCGTGGCGTAGGTGCGCGAGGAGCTCCCGAGGGAGTAGGGGGTCACCGTCCCGATCCGCTGTGCGGGGACGGCCAGCCCGGTGAGGGTCCCGGCCTGCGAGAGGCGCGTGATGGAGAACTGGCGCGAGACCTGCGACCAGAGCGCCTCCTCGTTCCGGCGCCGGATCCCCCGCATGATGTTGAGCCCCCAGTCCTGCGACTCGCCACCGCCATAGCGGAGCGTGAAGAAGGGGATCCGGAACTCGGCATACCACCCCAGGGAGTCGCGCGAGGTGCGGACCGTCCAGCTCGCGTCCCAATTGAGGTTGATCCCTCCCATCGAGCCCGCCTGCGCCCGGTTCTGGCCCGCTTGGAAGACCCCGCCTCCCTCGCCCTCGCGGATCACCTGCGCGTCATGCTCGATCCCCGAGGGGGTGGTGCCGAAGAGGAAGCCGTTCTGGCGGTCGAGATAGGTGTCGAGGATGATGGCGAAGTAGTCGCTGTTGGTCAGGGTGACGTCGCGGATCGTCTCGCTCGGCACGATGAGGTCCGGCTCGCGGTCGTAGAGCCAGGCGCCCACGTAGAGGGCGGTGCCGTCGGTCAGGAGACGCACCTCGGTGCGCTCCGTGACGGGGGTCCCCTCATAGGGTTCCCGCTGGACGAAGTCGGTGAGCACCGGGGCCTCGCGCCAGACGGCCTCGTCGAGGCGGCCGTCGAGGACGGGGGGCGTGGTGATCGTCGCGGCGCGGCCCACGCGCGGGGCGGGGGCCGGCCCCGCGGTGCGGGGGGCCATCGGCTGGGCCGCGACCGTCTGGACGACCCCGGCGAGGAGGAGCGTGAGGGAGCGGAGGCGCGGGATGAGCATCCGGGGAACCTAACCTTTCCGGCCGCCGCGTCACGCCGTACGTTCCCGCGGTCCCGACGGTCCCCCTGCGATCGGTGCGGCGCACCGATCCGTCACGACATGAGGTCTGGATGTCCCGACTCGCTCTCCGTGCCGCCCGATGGTGCGGCGCCGCCCTCCTCGTCGCGCTCCCGGCGCTTCCCGTGACCGCCCAGCTCCCCCGCGGGGTGACGGCTGGCCCCTGGATCGACCTCCTCGCCGGTGGCGCCGCGGCCCATTGGCGCAGCTATCGGGAGCCGACGCTCGAGAACGGGTGGCGCTACGACGCCGCGACCAAGATCCTCCGCCGCGAGGCCGGGAAGGACATCGTCACCACGCGCCAGTTCGGCGACTTCGAGCTCGAGGTGGAATGGAAGGTCGGTCCCAAGGGGAACAGCGGGATCTTCTACCGTGCCACCGAGGCCACCGATCGCATCTACGAGAACGCCCCCGAGATGCAGATCCTCGACAACGTCGGGCACCGTGATGGGGGGAGTCCCCTCACCTCCGCCGGCGCGAACTATGCCCTCCACGCCCCGCCGCGCGACGTCTCCAAGCCCGCTGGGGAGTGGAATCGCGCCCGCATCGTCGCCATCGGCTCCCATGTGGAGCACTGGCTCAACGGGGTGAAGCTGCTCGAGTACGAGCAAGGGTCGCCGGCGTGGACGGCGCTCGTGGCGAAGTCCAAGTTCGCGCAGTGGCCGCCGTACGGCCTCGCGATGCGCGGCCATATCGGGCTGCAGGACCACGGGGACGTGGTCGAGTTCAAGAACATCCGCATCCGGGAGCTCTCGCGATGATCAAGCTCAAACTCGGCGCGATGATGTTCCTCCAGTACTTCATCTGGGGGAGCTGGGGGGTCCCGATCGTCACCTATCTCGGGCGCGGCCTCGGCTTCGATGACGCGCAGAAGCCGATCCCCTTCACGGTGATGGCGATCGCCGCCCTGGTGACCCCGCTCTTCATGGGGATCATCGCCGATCGGCTCGTGCACGCCGAGAAGCTGATGGCGACCTTGCATCTCGCGGGGGCCGCGGTGATGTGGATCGCGTCGAGCCAGACGCAGTTCCTCCCCTTCGCCTCGACCTTCCTCCTCTTCGCCCTCTGCTACACCCCCACGCTCGCCCTCGCGAACAACATCGCCTTCCACCATGTGAAGAGCGCGGAGCAGGAGTTCCCCGCGATCCGCGTGATGGGGACGGTCGGGTGGATCGCCGCGGGGATCCTGATCGGGAAGTTCCTGCAGGTGGAGGACACCAACGTCCCGATGCGCATCGCCGCCGGGGCGGGGGTGCTCACCGGACTCCTCTCGCTGACCCTCCCGCCGACGCCGCCCAAGGGCGGGGATCGCCCCTTCCGCGTCTCCGATGCGCTCGGACTCGACGCGCTCGGCATGCTCAAGCACCGCGACTTCGCGGTCTTCATGCTCGGGAGCTTCTTGGTCTCGATCCTCCTGCAGTGGTACCACGCCTCGACCAATGACTTCCTGAACGAGATCGGCGTCGCGCAGCCCGCCTTCGTGATGACCTTCGGGCAGATGATCGAGGTGGGCTTCATGCTCCTCCTCCCGATCCTGCTGGTGCGCTTCGGGATCAAGGGGATCATGCTCGTCGGCGTCCTCGCCTGGTCGCTCCGCTACTTCGCCTTCAGCGCCGGCGATGCGGGGACGGGGATGTGGCTCATCTACGCGGGGATCCTCCTCCACGGGATCTGCTTCGACTTCTTCTTCGTGAGCGGTCAGATCTACACCGACCAGCGCGCGGGGGCACAGATGCGCGGCGCGGCGCAGGGGCTCCTCACCCTCGTCACCAACGGTCTCGGTTTCCTCGTCTCGACGATCGTCGCGGGGCAGGTGGTCGGCGCCTACGCCACGCAGCATCCCGACTGCACCGATGCGATGCAGGCCGCGGGGAGCTGCCTCAAGGTCACGCATGATTGGGCCGCGATCTGGACGATCCCCGCGGTCGGGGCGCTCGTCCTGCTCGTCGTGCTCGCGCTCCTCTTCCGTCCCGCCCCGCCCCCCACCGCCACCCGCTGAGGACTCTCCCATGGCCGGATCCCCTCTCGATCGTCGCACCTTCGTCGGCGGGCTCGCCGCCGCCGGCGCCGCGGCCGCCATCCCGCGGCCCCTCTACGCCTGGGCCGGCCAGCAGCCGAGCCAGAAGCTCCGCATCGCCTGCATCGGGGTGGGCGGGATGGGGTTCAACGATGTCCGCGGCGTGGCGGGCGAACAGCTCGTCGCCTTCGCCGACGTGGACGACCGCTCCGCCGAGCGCGCGTATCGCGCCTATCCCTCGGTGAAGCGCTATCGCGACTTCCGGGAGATGCTCGAGAAGGAGCGGAACAACATCGATGCGGTCACCGTCTCGACGCCGGATCATACCCATGCGGTGGCGGCGATGATGGCGCTCAAGATGGGGAAGCACGTCTACTGCCAGAAGCC
>JBMTXT010000126.1:0-4811 GCA_049453775.1 Gemmatimonadaceae bacterium
TCCAGCCCGATGAGCTCCCGCCGGGCGTGATCCAGCTCGTGAAGGTCTATCTGGCCGAGAAGCGCAAGATCTCCGTCGGCGACAAGATGGCCGGTCGCCACGGCAACAAGGGCATCGTGGCACGCATCGTGCCGGAAGAGGACATGCCGTTCCTCCCCGATGGGCGGCCGGTCGACATCGTCCTCAACCCGCTCGGCGTGCCGTCCCGCATGAACGTGGGACAGATCCTCGAGACCCACCTCGGGTGGGCCGCGAAGATCCTCGGCTTCTATGCGAAGACCCCGGTCTTCCAGGGCGCCAACGAGCGCGAGATCGGGCTCTGCCTGCGGCTCGCGGGCCTCGAGTGGGTGAAGGGCTCGTTGCGCCTCGACGCCGCGACCCCGGCCCCCACGGCGGATGAGCTGCGGAACATCCTCGAGGCGCTGCGTCCCTCGCCCGAAGAGGGCGAGAAGGTGGAGCTCCTCCATGATGCCAACCTCAACGACCTCTCGGCGCGCGGGATGACCGCCGAGGCCAAGGACCTCGCCGGGCGCATCTACGACTATCTCGTGGCGGCGGCGAGGGAGCTGGCCGAGCGGGAGGCGGTGGCCACGCGCCATGCGATCACGCACCATGAGGCAGAGCTCGCGGCCGAGGGGACCTCGGCGGCGCAGAAGGCCGAGCTCAAGAAGGCGATGAAGGACCTTGAGAAGCGGGCGGCGCTCGATGCGGCCGGCCTCCTCGAGGCGATGGGGCATCCGGCGCTCGCCGGGATGCTCGGCAAGAAGAGCGAGGCCGACGTCGATGCGGCAGCGGTCGAGCTCATCACCGCCGGCGGCTTGCTGCCGGGCGGCAAGATCCGCCTGCGGGACGGACGGACGGGCGAGTCATTCGCCAATCCGGTCACCGTCGGGCAGGTCTACATGCTCAAGCTCAGCCACCTCGTGGACGACAAGATCCACGCCCGCAGCATCGGCCCGTACAGCCTCGTCACGCAGCAGCCGCTCGCCGGGAAGGCGCAGTTCGGTGGCCAGCGCTTCGGCGAGATGGAGGTCTGGGCGCTCGAGGCCTACGGCGCGGCGCACACGCTGCAGGAGATCCTCACGGTCAAGTCGGACGACGTGAACGGTCGCAGCCGCGTGTACGAGGCGATCGTGAAGGGGCAGAACCTGCCGGAGCCGGGCACCCCGGAGTCGTTCAACGTGCTCGTGAAGGAACTGCAGGCGCTTGGCATCCACGTGACCATGGATTCGCACGCCGAGGGCGGCGCGTTCTCGGCCCAGGGCGAGGAGTAAGACGATGATCGACTTCCGAAGCGCACGCGAGAAGGCGGCCTCCGCCTTCGATTACATCCGGGTCCGCATCGCGGCCCCGGAGGAGATCCGCGGTCCCCGGGACCCCAAGGAGCGGGAGCGGCTCGAGATGGCCGGCCTCCGGTCGTGGTGGTCGTGGGGCGAGGTCACCAAGCCGGAGACGATCAATTACCGGTCGTTCAAGCCGGAGAAGGACGGCCTCTTCTGCGAGAAGATCTTCGGCCCCGTGAAGGACTGGGAGTGCCACTGCGGGAAGTACAAGCGGATCCGCTATCGCGGCGTGATCTGCGACCGCTGCGGCGTGGAGGTGACGCTCAGCAAGGTCCGGCGCGATCGCATGGGCCACATCGAGCTCGCCGTCCCGGTGGCGCACATCTGGTTCTTCAAGACGTTGCCGAGCCCGATGGGGAACCTCCTCGACCTCACGCTCCGTGACCTCGAGAAGGTGATCTACTACTCGAACTACGTCGTCATCGACCCGGGCGAGCAGGAGGTCCGGGCGAACGACCTGCTCGACGAGGAGCAGTACCTCACGCTCAAGCAGAAGGCGAAGGCCGAGGGCGACAGCGCCTTCCTGGCCGACATCGGCGCGCCGGCGGTCCGCGAGCTGCTCAAGCGGCTCGACGTCGACACCGTCGCCGAGGAGCTGCGCGCGGGGGTCCTCGTGGAGACCTCGCAGCAGAAGAAGAAGGCGATGCTCAAGCGCCTCAAGATCGTCGACGCCTTCCGTAATTCAGGCGACGCCGAGGGGCTGCGCAACAAGCCGGAGTGGATGATCCTCGACGTCGTCCCGGTGATCCCGCCCGACCTGCGTCCGCTCGTGCCGCTCGACGGCGGGCGCTTCGCGACGTCGGACCTGAACGACCTCTACCGGCGCGTCATCAACCGCAACAACCGCCTCACCAAGCTCATCTCGCATCGCGCGCCGGAGGTCATCCTCCGGAACGAGAAGCGCATGTTGCAGGAGTCGGTGGACGCGCTCTTCGACAACGGGCGTCGCTCCAAGGCGATCCGCGGCCGCGGCAAGCGTCCGCTCAAGTCGCTCTCCGATATGCTCAAGGGTAAGCAGGGGCGGTTCCGTCAGAACCTCCTCGGCAAGCGCGTCGACTACTCGGGGCGCTCGGTCATCGTCGTGGGCCCGGAGCTCAAGCTGCACCAGTGCGGGCTCCCGAAGGCGATGGCACTCGAGCTGTTCAAGCCGTTCATCATCCACAAGCTCGTGGAGCATGGCATCGCGGAGACGGTGAAGCGCGCCAAGAAGATCGTGGAGCGCGAATCCTCGGAGGTCTTCGAGATCCTCGAGGAGATCATCCGCGACCATCCGGTGTTGCTCAACCGCGCGCCGACGCTCCACCGCCTCGGCATCCAGGCGTTCGAGCCGGTGCTCGTGGAAGGGAAGGCGATCCGCATCCATCCGCTCGTCTGCGCGGCGTTCAACGCCGACTTCGACGGCGACCAGATGGCCGTGCACGTGCCCCTCTCGTACGAGGCGCAGCTCGAGGCGCGCGTGCTCATGCTCTCCTCGAACAACATCCTCAAGCCGTCCGACGGCCGCCCGGTGGCGGAGCCGTCGCAGGACATCGTACTCGGCTGCTACTTCGCGACCAAGGCGCCGGCTGGCTTCGACGCGCTCTTGAAGGATGAGAAGGCGCAGGCCAAGCTCCGCACCTTCGGCTCGGCGTCGGAGATCGAGATGGCGATGGCCCTCGGCCAGCTCGGCGTGCACTCCGCGGTGAAGTACCGCGCGCGCACGACCGAAGGCGGCACCGCCTGGGTCACGACGACCGCCGGCCGCGTGCTCTTCGACGGGATCGTCCCGCCGGAGCTGCCGTTCCAGAACCGCGAGATGAAGAAGAAGGTGCTCGGTGAGCTCGTCTTCGAGTCCTACCGCAAGGCGGGGCTCGCGGGGACCGTCGCCTTCCTCGATCGCCTCAAGGAGTTCGGCTTCCGCAACGCGACCCGTGGTGGCGTCTCGATCGGGATCGAGGACCTCGAGATCCCGGTGGAGAAGGAGACGATCCTCGAGGAGGCCACCTCCCGCGTGGCGCGCTTCCAGAAGGCGTACCAGACCGGCAACATCACGAACGGCGAGCGCTACAACAAGGTCATCGACACCTGGACGCACGCGAACAACGACATCGCGGACGCGATGGTGAAGCGCATGCGTGAGTCGAAGGACGGCTTCAACACCGTCTTCATGATGTTCGACTCGGGCTCTCGTGGCTCGCGCGATCAGATCCGCCAGCTGGCCGGCATGCGCGGCCTCATGGCGAAGCCGCAGAAGAAGCTCACCGGCGGCATCGGGGAGATCATCGAGAAC
Source organism: Gemmatimonadaceae bacterium (assembly GCA_049453775.1). Taxonomy (GTDB): domain Bacteria; phylum Gemmatimonadota; class Gemmatimonadetes; order Gemmatimonadales; family Gemmatimonadaceae; genus Pseudogemmatithrix. Next base: position 3,613 of record JBMTXT010000126.1, read on the forward strand.
CCCATCAAGTCGAACTTCCGTGAGGGGCTCTCGGTCCTCGAGTACTTCTCCTCCACGCACGGCGCCCGCAAGGGGCTCGCGGACACGGCGCTCAAGACCGCCGACGCCGGCTACCTCACCCGCCGCCTCTGCGACGTCGCGCAGGATGTGACCATCACCGAGGAGGATTGCGGCACCGTGATGGGGCTCGAGATCGCCGCGCTGAAGGAAGGTGAGGATATCATCGAGCCGTTGGCCGAGCGCATCGTCGGGATCGTGGCGGCGGAGGATGTCGTCGATCCGCAGCTCCTCGACGAGGCCGGCCGTCCGCAGCTGCTCGTCGAGGCGGGGCAGATGATCGACGAGGAGACCGCGCAGGCAATCGAAGAGGCGGGGATCGAGACGGTGAAGATCCGCTCCGTGCTCACCTGCGAGGCCAAGCGCGGGCTCTGCCGCATGTGCTATGGCCGCAACCTCGCCACCATGGCGATGGTCGACATCGGCGAGGCGGTCGGCATCATCGCCGCCCAGTCGATCGGCGAGCCGGGCACGCAGCTCACCCTTCGCACCTTCCACATCGGCGGCACCGCGGCGCGTATCGCCGAGCAGACCGCCCGCAAGTCGAAGGTCGCCGGCGTGGTCGAGTTCTCGGACCGCCTGATCAGCGTCACCGATCCGGAGGGCCAGCAGGTCGTGACCTCCTACGAGGGCGAGCTCTACGTGCGCGCCTCGAAGGACAAGAACGCCCCGATCATGGCGCGTCTCGCGGTGCCGCTCGGCGCCGTGCTGATGGTCAAGGACGGCGAGGCGGTCGCCAAGGAGCAGGTGATCTTCACCTGGGATCCGTACACCAATCCGATCATCGCCGATGTCGGCGGCCAGGTCCGCTTCGTCGACCTCGTCGACGAGGAGACGGTCTCCGAGGAGCTCGATGAGCTCACCGGCCTTCGCCAGCGCGTCGTGGTCGAGGATCGTGAGAAGAAGCTCCACCCGCACATCGAGATCTGGAGCACCAAGGGCGGGAAGGAGAAGAAGGTCCGTGACTTCGTCATCCCGGTGGGCGCGCAGCTCATCATCGAGGATGGCGCCGAGGTCGCGGCGGGTCAGACCATCGCCAAGATCTCGCGTGAGGCGTACAAGACGCGCGACATCACCGGTGGTCTCCCGCGCGTCGCCGAGCTCTTCGAGGCGCGCAAGCCGAAGGATCCCTCGACGATCTC
>JBMTXT010000127.1:0-4781 GCA_049453775.1 Gemmatimonadaceae bacterium
CAAGCGTGCGTTACGCCCGACGCAAGCCGAGGCAAAGAAGTACACCGATGCGGCCAACGCCTTCGAGCGGTTGACCCTCGATCTCCCGAGCCGCGACTCGCTCCTCCCGCGTGCGCACTGGTACCTCGGTCAGTCCCGGCTCAAGCGCGATGAGCGGCTCCTGGCGGCACAGGCCTTCATCCGGCTCTCAGAGAGCTTTCCGAATGACACGTTGGCGGATGATGCGCTCTACATGTCGGGACAGGCGTACCTCGGCCTCTGGCCGAACGCCGCCCTCGATCCGCAGTACGGGCTCCTCGCGCAGACACAGTTCCGGCTCCTCGTCGGGGTCTATCCCGACTCCCCGATGGCGGACTCCGCCACCGCGGCACTCGAGGCTCTCGATGAGCGTTTCGCCACGAAGGATTACGAGACGGGGATGCACTACCTGCGGCGCAAGGCCTACGACTCGGCGATCCTCTACTTCAAGGACGTGGTGAAGGGATGGCCCGAGTCCGACCGCGCCCGGCAGGCGATGGTGCGGATGGTGGAGATCTATCGGCTCCCGGTCCTCAACTACCTCGATGACGCCGAAGAGGTCTGCGTGACCCTGCGCGCCGCCTATCCGACGGATCCCGAGGTGGTGCGGCTCTGCAAGTTGCCGACCGCGACGGAGAGCACCCCCGCGCCGGCCACACGGCCCCCCCGACCGTAAGCCCGGTGGGGGAGCGCCTCGGCATCCTCGGTGGGACCTTCGATCCCCCGCACATCGGCCATCTCCTCCTGGCGTACGGCGCGCTCGAGCAGCTCGGACTCGATCGGCTCATCCTGATCCCGGCACGCCGGCAGCCCCTCAAGTCCGAGGCGGAGATCACGGCGCCTGCGCATCGGCTGGCGATGGTTCGGTGCCTCGCCGACGCCGATCCGCGGCTGCAGGTCGATGCCCTCGAGCTCGATCGGCCCGGGTTATCTTTCACGATTGACACGCTGCGCGCGTATCGGGCGCAGTGGCCCGATGCGGTGCTCCATCTGCTCCTCGGAGCGGATGCCGCGCGGACCTTCGCGCAGTGGCGGGCCCCCGAGGAGGTCGCCGCGGTGGCGCGGCTCGTCGTGTGCACCCGCGGGGAGGAAGGGATGCCCGCCGCACCGGCGGGGATCGTGTGGGACCGATTGGCGACCCGGCGGGTCGACCTGTCGGCGACGGAGATCCGGGCGCGGGTGCGTGCCGGGCTCCCGATCCGTGGGTTCGTCACGGATGCCGTGGCCGCGTACATCGCGGCGCATGGGTTGTACCGTACCACCACCGAGTGAGACCGGATGTTCAAGACCCTGTTGGCGAAAGTGATCGGGACGCGGCACCAGCGCGAACAGCGCCGGGTGCAGCCGATCGTCGATGAGATCAATGCCCTCGGGGCGCAGCTCCGCGCGCTGTCCGATGCCGACCTCCAGGCGCAGACCACGAAGTTCCGGGCGACGATCGGCGAGGCGACGGAGGCCCTCCGCGGGCGGATCGACGCGCTGAAGATGGAGAAGCATGCGGCCGCCGATGCGGCGGCGCGCGAGGCGATCGATCTCCAACTCTCCGGGGCCGACGGCCAGGGGGGGCTCGAAGGGGAGTACCGTGACGCCGTCAAGTCGGTGCTCGACGAGATCCTCCCGGAGGCCTTCGCCACGGTGCGCGAGGCCGCGCGTCGGCTCGTGGGGACCACCGTCGTGGTTACGGGACGCGATCTCTCCTGGGACATGGTGCACTACGATGTCCAGATGGTCGGCGGGATCCAGCTCCACCTCGGCCGGATCGCCGAGATGGCGACCGGCGAGGGGAAGACCCTCGTCGCGACCCTCCCGCTCTATCTGAACGGCCTGACGGGGCGCGGGGCGCATCTCGTCACGGTCAACTCGTACCTGGCGCGGCGCGACTCCCAGTGGATGGGCCATCTCTTCCGTTGGCTCGGGCTCACCGTCGGCTGCCTCGACGACACCGAACCGGGGACCCCGGAGCGCCGCGCGGCCTATGCCTGTGACATCACCTACGGCACCAACAACGAGTTCGGGTTCGACTACCTGCGCGACAACATGGTCGTCTCGCTCGATCAGCGCGTGCAGCGCCCGCACATCTTCGCCATCGTCGACGAGGTCGACTCGGTCCTGATCGACGAGGCGCGCACCCCGCTCATCATCTCGGGGCCGGTCGGCAACGAGGGGGATCGCGCCTACGCGGAGCAGAACCAGGCGATCACCCGACTCGTTCGAAAGCAGACCGAGCTCGTGAACGATCTCGTGGCCAAGGGGGAGCGGGCGCTCGCCGAGGCGGAGGCTGCGGGGGCCAAGGGGGGCGCCTCGCGGAAGGAGGCGGGCCTCCACTTCTACCAGGCCCGGCTCGGTGGCCCGAAGAACAAGCGGCTCCTCAAGGCGATGCAGGAGACGGGGGTCAAGCAGCTGATCCAGGAGGCGGAGCTCGCCCATCTCGCGGATCGCAAGCTCCCCCCGGCCAAGCAGGAGTTCCGGCATATCGAGGAGGACCTCCTCTTCGTGCTCGACGAGAAGGGACACTCGGTGCATCTCACCGACCGGGGCGTCGACTTCCTCTCCCCGGACCATCACGATGAGTTCGTGCTCCCCGACATCGCGACCGCGATCGGCCGGCTCGAGAAGGACACCGCGTTGGACGCTGGGGCCCGACTCGAGGCGCGGCGCCGGATCGAGACCGAGTATGCGCTCAAGTCGGAGAAGCTGAACATCGTCCATCAGCTCCTGCGCGCGCACGCCCTGTATGAGAAGGACGTGAACTACGTCGTGCAGGACGGACAGGTGTTGATCGTCGACGAGTTCACCGGCCGGACCATGCCGGGGCGTCGCTGGAGTGAAGGGCTCCACCAGGCCGTCGAGGCGAAGGAAGGGGTCCAGGTGAAGGGGGAGACGCAGACCCTCGCGACCATCACCATCCAGAACTACTTCCGGCTCTACGAGAAGCTCGCCGGCATGACCGGTACCGCCGAGACCGAGGAGACGGAGTTCTTCCAGATCTATGGGCTCGAGGTCGCGGTGATCCCGACCAACCGCCCGATCGTGCGCGAGGATCGGCATGACCTCGTCTACAAGACGCGGCGCGAGAAGTACAACGGGATCGTCGAGGAGACCCGGCGCCTCCATGGGCTGGGGTTCCCCGTCCTCGTCGGCACGACGAGCGTCGAGGCCTCGGAGACCCTCTCGCGGCTCTTCCAGCGGGCGGGGCTCACCCACAACGTGCTCAACGCGAAGTACCACCAGCGGGAGGCGGAGATCGTCGCGCTGGCGGGGCAGCCGGGCGCGATCACCATCGCGACCAACATGGCGGGCCGTGGCACCGACATCAAACTCGGCGCCGGCGTACGGGACGCGAAGCCTTCGACCGTGACCGATCCCGACGGCAAGGCGCAGTCGGTCACCGAGCCCGGCGGGCTCCATATCATCGGGTCGGAGCGGCACGAGTCGCGCCGCATCGATCGGCAGCTGCGTGGACGTGCGGGGCGGCAGGGGGATCCAGGGAGCTCGCAGTTCTTCCTCTCCCTCGAAGACGACCTCATGCGCCTCTTCGGGTCGGATCGGATCGCCCGGCTGATGGATTCTCTGGGGGCGCAGGAAGGGGAGGTGCTCACCCATCCCCTGATCACCCGGTCGATCGAGCAGGCCCAGAAGCGCGTCGAGCTTCAGAACTTCCAGTCCCGCAAGCGCCTGCTCGACTACGATGACGTGATGAACCAGCAGCGCGAGGTGATCTACTCGCTCCGCTCGTTCGCACTCGAGGCGGGCGAGGAGCTCCGGAGTGAGGCGGAGCGCATGGTCGGGGCGGCGGTCGCCCGGCGCGTGGAGATGGAGCTCGCCGATGCGGAGTCCCCGGAGGCGTGGGATCTCGACCTCATCCGGCAGGAGCTCCTGATGCAGTACCTGCTGCAGGTGCCCGCCTTCGAGGCGGAGGATCAGCGTCCGGCGTCGTTGCCCGCCGCCCAGGAGGCGGCGACCGAGGCGGCCACGACCGCCTTCCATGCGAAGATCGCCTCCTTGGGGGAGTTCGCATCGCGGCTCCTCTCGCTCGTGATGCTCAACGTCCTCGACGAGAAGTGGAAGGATCACCTCTACGACCTCGATCAGCTGCGCGCGGCGATCGGCTATCGGTCGTGGGGGCAGAAGGATCCACTCGTCGAGTACAAGCAGGAGGCCTTCGCGATGTTCGAGGACCTCATGCGCGATATCCAGCACACCTTCGCGGAGCGCTTCCTGAAGGTGCAGCTGGTCTTCGAGCAGACGCCGCCAGCCCCCCTCCCCCCTCCGGTCGCGGAGGCGCCGCGTGCCTTCGATCCGTTCGGGGTCGCCACGCCGCCCGCCGATGCGGTGGAGCCGCCGGCCCCGCGCGTTGTCGGGGCGGGGCGAGGGGTCCAGCACCTCGACGGCCCAGGGGCCGCGCGCTCGGGAGAGTTTGACGGTGTCGGCCGGAACGATCCCTGCCCCTGCGGAAGCGGGAAGAAGTTCAAGAAGTGTCACGGCGCCTAGCAGGGCGCTGAGGCCGGGCACGAGCGGATCGACATGAGAGGGGGCGCGGGCGTGCGCGCGCTCGCGCCCCCCTCTGCATCGGAACGGTATCGGCGCCATCGACCCACGGGGCGATACTGGCCCCATGCCCTCCGTCCTCGAACTCCCGCCCGCTGACCGTCCGCGCGAGCGGCTCCGCGCCCTCGGCGCCCAATCCCTGACCACGGCCGAGCTCCTCGGCCTCCTCTTAGGCGCCGCCCCGAGCGGGACCAGCGCGACCGAGGTCGCGACCA
>JBMTXT010000128.1:0-4779 GCA_049453775.1 Gemmatimonadaceae bacterium
CGCAGATCGTTCTCGATCACGCGCGAGACGCCATTCAGGATCTCGCGCATCGTGAACCGGAAGACCGCCATGGTCAACGTCACCCCCAGCATGAGCCCCGCGATCTCCAGGACGGGGCGCCAAGGGTCCGGGTGGCCCAGGCGATCGAGGGCGCGGCGGAGGAGGGTCGGGATCAGACTGTAGAGCGCCGTGGAGACGATGACGCTCGCGAGGCCCACGGCGAACCGCCCCCGATAGGGGCGGGTCCACGGGAGGAGTCGGAGGAGCGTCCGCATCAGGGCCAGGCCCGGTGGTGCCTCAGTACCCGACCGCGAGCCCGGCGCCGCGGGGTTCCTTCACGCCATGCCATCCCGTGGGGATCCGCATGATCGCGTTCACGTTCGCGATCCCATTCTGGAGGGCGAGGCGGTGCCCCATGGCCTGCAGCTGCGTGCGGGTGGCCTCGCTGAAACCTTGAGACTCGAGGCGCAGCTGATCGGGGAGCGATTGATGGTGCATCCGCGGCGCGCGCATCGCCTCGGCGAGCGGCATCCCATGCTCGATCACGTTGAGGATCACCTGCGCGACCGCCGTGATGATCGTCGGCCCTCCGGCGGCGCCCACGACGAGGAGGACCTTCCCCTCGCGGTCCAGCACGATCGTCGGCGACATCGCTGAGAGCATCCGCTTGCCGGGCTGGACGGCATTCGCCTCGCCCTGGACGAGCCCGAACATGTTCGGCGTGCCGGGCTGCGCGGCGAAGTCATCCATCTCGTTGTTCATGAAGAAGCCGCCGCCGGGGATCCAGACGGCGGAGCCGTACCCGCCATTGATCGTCGTGGTCGTCGCGACCGCGTTCCCCTCCGCATCCACGACCGAGTAGTGCGTCGTATGCTCAGGCTCGCGCACGGCGGGGGAGAAGCTCGGCGTCACCGAGGCACGTCGACGGTCGATCTGCGCCGCGAGGGTCTGGGCATAGGCCTTCGAGACCAAGGTCTCTCGCGGCACGGCGACGAAGTCGGCATCGGCGAGTTTGCTGTTGCGGTCCTGGAACGCGCGACGGAAGGTCTCGGCCAACAGATGCAGATAGGGGGCGCTCCCGAATGGCGGGAGGGGGGCGAACTGCTCGAGGATGTTGAACGACTCGGTCATCGTGATCCCACCGGAGGAGGCCGGGGGCATCGTGATGAGGGTGTGGCCGCGGTAGGTCGAGATCACCGGGTCGCGCCACTTGGGCTCGTAGCGGCGGAGGTCCTCATGGGTGATGATCCCGCCCCCACGCCGCATCTCGTCGACGAGCGCATCGGCGACCGGACCGGTGTAGAAGCCGCGCGGCCCCTGCTCGGCGATCGCCTGCAGGGTGCGCGCGAGGTCGCTTTGCACGAGGCGCCCCCCCGGCGCCACCGCCTCGCCATTGGGGAAGAAGAGGGCACACCCCGCGAATCGACAGATGCGGTCCTGTGCGCCCCGGAGCGAGCGGTAGAGGGCCGAGTCGACGAGGAAGCCATCGCGCGCGAGCCGGATGGCGGGGGTCATCACCTGCGCGAGGGACATCGTGCCATAGCGCTGAAGTGCGGCGTCGAGACCGGCGACGGCCCCCGGCACGCCGGAGGCGAGATGTCCGAGGACGCTGCGATCGGTGAGCGTCCCCGTCGCGTCGACGAACATGTCCCGTGTGGCGGCGAGGGGCGCGATCTCGCGATAATCGAGCGTGGCGGTCCGGCCGTCGGCCATGCGGATCGTCATGAAACCGCCGCCGCCGATGTTCCCCGCGAAGGGATAGGTCACCGCGAGGGCGAATCCGACGGCCACCGCGGCATCGACCGCGTTGCCGCCGGCCCGCAACACCTCGAGTCCCGCCTCGCTCGCGAAATCGGAGTTGCTCGCGACCATCGCGTCGGCGCCGAAGGCCGCCTCCCGCGCCTCGGGGAAGCGCCACCCTTCGGCGTAGGTGCCGGAGTAGCGGGCATCCCCGGTGGTCGGGGTGGTGGCGGGCGTGACCGCCGGTCGGCAGGCGCTGATCGAGAGCGCGGCGAGCAGGAGGAGGGCGACGGGACGACGCATGGGTAGGTGGGGGGGAAGGTCAGCGTGCGCCGCTGAGGCGATAGCGGAGGCCGAGACGGGTGACGAACTGGCGTTGCGAGCGACTCTCACCGGCGGAGAGCCCTTCCTTCGGTCCCCAGAGCGTCGCGTAGTCCTGCACGAGGGTCAGGGCGGCCTTGGTGCCGAGCGAGAAACCGAAGCCGTAGCCCACGACGAGCGTGACGGCGTTCCGTGCCGACCCTTCGTCTGCGGTGAGGGGATCCGTCCCCTGATAGTCGGCCCACTGGGAGAGACCGGCCCCGAGCTCGACGATCTGGTGGGGGCCCATCTGATCGAGCGTGCGAAAGGTCGCGAGGAGTTGGCGGAGTTGGATCGTGCCGTCGGAGCGCGGCGGTGCTTGGCTGCCCCGGCGGACGATCGGCAGGCGCGCGGTGGAGGCAGCGAGCCCGAGGGCGCCACTGCGGAGCCCCAGATCGAGGATCACCCGATGCTGCACCCCCTCTCCGAGGGACCAGAGGGTCCCCGTCTTCCCATCGATCCGACCTTCGGTCTGGAGGAACCCACTGTTGACGGAGAGGGTGATCGGTCGGCGGGCACTCGACGGCGCCGGGACCTTGATGAGTTGGGCGCCGGCGAGCGCGGGGAGCGTGGCGCAGAGGCACGAGAGGAGCGTGAGCTGCCGCAGGTCACGCCGGGTGCGAGAGAGGCCCATGCTCGGTAACTTAGGGGATGCTCGATCCTCGCGTCACGGAGCGTCGGAATCCCCGCAGCGCCGACATCGATCTGGCCTCGCCGCTGGAGATCGTGGACCTGATGACGGCCGAGGATCGTGGGGTGGCCGACGCGGTCGCGACGCAGCGTGTGCCGATCGCGCGAGCGATCGGCTTGGTCGAGGGCGCGTTCCGCGAGGGGCACCGCCTCTTCTATGTGGGCGCGGGGACCAGTGGGCGCCTCGGCGTGCTCGATGCCTCGGAATGTCCCCCCACCTTCGGCAGCGATCCTCAGCTGGTGCAGGGGATCATCGCCGGGGGCCCCGCGGCGCTGTGGCAGGCGCAGGAGGGGGCGGAGGATCGTCCCGATGGGGCACGCCTCGACCTCGAGGCGGCCGGGGTCGCGCCTGGGGACGTGGTCGTCGGGATCGCCGCGAGTGGGACGACCCCCTACGTACGCGCGGCGCTCGAACACGCCGCCTCGGTCGGGGCGACGACGGTGATCCTCGCCTGCTCTCCCCCCGCCACCGCGCTCCTCGACCTGGTGGATGTCGCGATCCTGCCGATCACCGGCCCCGAGGTCGTCACCGGGTCGACCCGGCTCAAGGCGGGGACCGCGACCAAGCTGGTGCTCAACATGCTCACCACCGGCGCCATGGTGCGCGTGGGGAAGACCTACGGCAACCTGATGGTCGACCTGCAGGCGACCAACGACAAACTGCGCGATCGGTCGGAGCGGCTGATGATGATCACCTGCGGGCTCACGCGGGAGACCGCTCGGCAGGCCCGCGCGGCCGCCGAGGGCCGCGTGAAAGTCGCGATCACGATGCAGAAGCTCGGGCTCTCGGTGGACGAGGCGCGGGCGCGATTGGACGAGGCGGGCGGGGTGATCCGGCGCGTCGTCCCCGATGCGCCGCCTCCGGTGGAGTAGGGGTCCGGTGACGGAGACCAAGGGCGCGGTGCTCGTGGGCCTGATGTCGGGGACCTCGCTCGACGGGATCACCGCGGTGGTGGCGCGCTTCACCGAGACCGAGGGGCGCCGCCTGGCGGTGGAGCTGCTGGCGCAGGTGCAGCGACCGTATGACCGGCCGACGCGTGATCGGCTCGCGGCGGCGTTGGTGGGGGCGACGCCGAGCGAATACACGCGATTGGATTTCGCCCTCGGTGGGTGGTTGGCCGATGCCGCGAACGCGGTGATCGCCGAGGCAGGTGTCGCGCGCGACGAGATCGCGGCGATCGCCTCGCACGGCCACACCGTCTGGCACGAGCCGCCGCATGGGACCTGGCAGTTCGGCCAACCGGCGGTGATCGCGGAGCGCACCGGGATCCCCGTGATCGCCGATTTCCGTGTGCGCGATCTGGCGGCGGGGGGGCAGGGCGCCCCCCTCGTCCCGCTCGCCGATGCGGCGCTCTTCGCCGCCGAGTCTCACTGGCGCGTGTTGCAGAACCTCGGGGGGATCGGGAATCTCACCGTGGTGCCACCGGCCGGCGCACCCGAGGGGGTTCGCGCCTTCGATACGGGCCCCGGCGTCCTCGTGCTCGATGGGGTCACGCGGGGGTTGCGGCCCGACCTGCCGTATGACGTGGATGGCGCGCTCGCGAAGGCGGGACATCCGATCGAATCGGTGCTCGAGGCTCTGCTCGCGGATCCCTGGTTCGAGGTGCCGCCCCCGAAGAGTACGGGGCGCGAGCGCTACACCCCGGCCTTCATCGCCGACTTCATCGCGCGCTGTCGCGCCGCGCGGGCCGCGGTGCGGGATGAGGATATCGTCGCGACGGCGGCGTGGTTCACCGCGCGGAGCATCGAGCGGGCCTTCGATCGCTTCATCCCCGAGCCGGTCGAGGAGGTCCTCCTCTCCGGCGGCGGGGTCCGTCACCCGGTGCTTCGCGAGGCGATCGCGATGGTGCTGAGTCCGCGCCATGTGCGGCCCTTCGATGCCCTCTACTTCGATGGGGAAGCCAAGGAGGCCGTGGCCTTCGCCTACCTCGGCTGGTGCCATCTCCAGCGACGTGCCGGGAATCTGCCGCGGGCCACGGGTGCGCGTGG
>JBMTXT010000129.1:0-4777 GCA_049453775.1 Gemmatimonadaceae bacterium
ACCGGTCCCTGCTGATGACCGGCGACGGATCGGCCCCGTACCCAGGGGATGACTATGTGCTCCCCTTCGGCGAGGCGCGCGTGGTGCGTGCCGGGACCGATCTCACCGTCGTCTCCTGGGGCGCGATGGTGCATCGCTGTGTCGACGCCGCGGTGCGATTCGGCGACGCCGTGGAACTGCTCGATCTCCGCACGATCGCCCCGTGGGATCGCCCCGCGGTGCTGGCTTCGGTGACCAAGACCGGACGCTGCCTCGTGGTGCACGAGGACAACCTGACCGCGGGGTTCGGCGCCGAGGTCGCGAGTGTGGTGGCGCAGGAGGCGTTCTGGCAGCTGGACGCGCCGGTGCGGCGCCTCGCGCCAGCGGACATCCCGATGCCGTACCACCCCGTGCTGCTCGACGCGGTGCTACCGAGCGTCGAGCGGATCACCCAGGAGATCGACGCCGCACTCGGCGCCTGACCGGGGTACGCCGGCGGCTGGGGGCGCGACCTCAGAGCCCGAAGATGACCTCGGCCCGCCCGCCGCGTGCCCCATCGAGCCGCCACGCGTAGCGGACCCCCACCGGGAACTTCACCTCCGGGTGGAACCAGGCGGCATCGAACCAGAGCTCCCCTCCCAAGGAGCGCCATGGGGTCCGTTCATCCACGGCCGCGCCACGCACGAAGCGCCGCGTGGTGGTCTGCATCAGATCGGCGAAGAGCGCGCCGCGGACCCGCTGGAGCTGGATGGCCTTGAGCACCGTGCGGTCCGGGTACCAGAGTGGGAAGGCATAGTCCACGGCGGCACGGATGGCGACCGGCGCCGTGACCGCGGGATACCCGCGGGCGAACGGGAGCGAACTGCTGAAGCGATACGGGGGCGCACTCGTCGCCGACGCGCGGAATGGCTGGTGATCGACCCCGAGATCGAGGCGGACCCCATGGTGCGCGCCGAACCCCGTACGGGAGAGCTGCGCCCGGGCCGCGACCTGCCGCCCATCGAAGGTCCCACCGAGCGGCGTCGACCGGACGAAGGCACTCGCCGCCACCCCGCGGATCGGGAAGAGGTCGCGCACCCACTGATAGCCGCGGTAGGCTGAGATGCCCACGGTGAGCGGCCGCACGCTTCCCTCATCGGAGACGAAGGTGGCCGGGAGCGTGCTCCCCTCGACGCGGGTCTCCTCGAGCGCGCCGAAGAGGCGGAGCTGCGTCCACCGATGATCGCGCGTCAGGTTGAGCGGGAGCTCGGCGCGGAGCCCACGCGTCCGTTCGCGCCACTGCCATTCGCCGGCGGGCTGTGTCTCGCCGCCCACCGTCACGGCGGGATAGACCTCGCGCCGGTCCCCCACCCCGATCCACGCACTGGTGATCGCGGGAGCCGCCGCCGAGGTCAGGGCGATCCGCCCCGAGCCGGTGCGCTCCGTGCGGTCGTAGTTCGCCGCGAGATCAGCGGCGAAGGTGCCCAAGATGTCGCGCGAGCTCAGCGTTGCCCCGATCGTGGGACTCACCGGCGGGAGCGAGACGGTGAACCCGGTAGGATAGAGCAGATGCCGCCAGGGCACATAGTCACGGACGACCGCCGCCGTGTCCGGGAGGATCGGCGTCCCGAGTGGGGTCGCGTCGACCTGACCGATCAAGGTACGAAGCGTCTCCGGATCCCCGGTCGAGTGCGGTACCTCGGGCCACCGCTCAGGCTCGATCGGCATCGTGACGAGGCGCCGCCCTGAGGCCGTGTGATCGAGGAAGGCCAACCGCGTGCCGTCGGGCGAGGGCATCGGATCGATCGCCCCGACCGGACGGACGGTGACCTGGTGCCACCGCCCGGTCGCGGCGCGCCACGCGACGATCTGATCGCGCCCATCGATCGGCGCATAGGCGAAGACCAGCGCGCGATCCCCGACCGGCGCGGCGATGGCGAGCCACGACCAGGGGGAGAGCCCCTCGCAGCTGGCCATCGCCAGATCACACCGTTCCACGCGGCGTCCGACCCCGCGTCGCGTCCGCGTGAGGAGGAGGCCATCCCCCTCACGCGTGAAGCGCGGCGTCACGATCAGGTCGCCATCGGGGACCGCCTGACGCTGGAGCTCCGTCCCGGCGCGATCGAGGAGGACCATCGCCGTCCCCCCGTCAGGGCGCTGCTCGACCGTCACCAGTCGCTGCCCATCCGGGGAGAGCCCGACGCTCATCCAGCGTGTCGTATCGCCGAGCTGTCGCACCACGCCGCTCGCGAGATCGCGCACCATGATCACGTTGAAGGTGCGGAGCGCATAGCGCGGATCGAACCGCGCCTCGATCCACGCGGCAGCACCCCCGTGCACCGAGAGCGGTGCCAGGGTCGGTTGGCCGAGGTACTGCAGGCGCTCGACACCACCGGTCGAGTGACGCACCAGCTGCGGGAAGGCGTCGAGCCCGACCCGTTGGCTGATCAGCCGCTCGTCGTCCTCCCATCCCGGGGCGGCCTCATCGGTCCAGATCGTCGGCGACGGTCCCACGGTCGTCACCGGCGTGACCGTCAGGCGCGCGGCCCCTGCCCGCACGGAATCTTGGAGCGCACGAACGGTCTGCTGGTGCAACGTCGCGGCGGTCACCCCGCTCGCGCGCTGCAGTCCACCCGAGAGCGCCACGGGGAGGAAGGACCGGCGGGTCGATCGCGCCAACGCGTGCTCCCACACCGCCGCACCGAAGCGCGCACGCCCCGCGCCGACGAGGTGATATCCATGGACGTACGCGTTCGGCCACCGGTCCTTGAGCGACCCGACCATCGTCGTCTGATAGCTCGGGAGGTCGCGGGCGAGCAGTTGGGCTCGGAAGTCGGCGTCGAAGAGCGGGATCCGCCCACGCCCGGCAGGACTGAGCAGGGTCTCCGTCAGCGTGGCATCCCCCTCGAGGAACCAGGGTGGGAGACTCCAGAAGGTGAAGGTCTGCCACGCGACCTCCCCGAAGAGCGTCGTCATCACCCCGGTGACGCCCCGACGGGCCGCGGTGAGCTGCTGCACATGGCGATACTCGTGCAGCGCCAGCAGTTCGAACCAATCGTTCGCCCCGAGCAATCCGTCGTACTGCGGCGCCTGGGGGAAGAGCTCCGAGCGGCGCGGTGCGAGGGCGACGAAGCCGTTCGCCGTCGCGTACTGCGCGCGCACCACGACGTCGATCGGGGTCGGCCTGGCCCGCAGGGTCAGGGTGTCGGCCCGCGCGATACGATCGATCGTCGCGCTGAGGCGCCGGGCCTCCCGCTCCATCTCGCGTGGTGCGATCACCCGCGCATGGCGCCCCTCGATCACCTGCCACCGCACCGAGGGCCGGTCTTGCTCCGGGCCAAGTACGGGCGCCATCTGTGCCGCGACCGGCGGGGCGATGAGCAATCCGCCGATCGCGCATGACCACGCGCGGAGGCGTACGAGGCCCCACGTCCCCCGCATTCGGCGGTCAGTCCGCCAGGAGCGCGAGCACATCCTCGTCGGTCAGCTGCGGGAAGCGCTCATACGAGGCTCCCACCCCTAGGAAGTGCGCCGGTGTCTGCAAGCAGATCACCTCGTCCGCCTCAGCGCGAAGCCGCGCGAGCGTCTCTGGCGGGGCCACCGGGACCGCGACCACCACCCGCGTCGCCTGTGCGGCACGCACCGCCTGGATCGCGACCCGCATCGTCGCCCCCGTCGCGAGCCCATCGTCCACCAGGATGACCGTCCGCCCCGCGAGCGGCCGTGCCGCCCGCCTGGCGCGATACCGCGCCTCTCGTCGCGCCACCTCGGCGCGCGCTTCGGACTCGACCGCCGCGAGCGTGGCGTCACTCACCCCGAGGGTGCGGAGCAATCCGGCGTCGACCACGCGGAACCCACCTGCCGCGATCGCACCGAGGGCGAGCTCGGGCTGCGTCGGGGCGCCAAGCTTCCGGACCACGAGGATGTCCAGCGGCGCCTGCAGGGCGTCCGCGACCACTGCCGCCACCGGAACCCCACCGCGCGGCAGTGCCACCACGATCATATCAGACCGATGCCCATAGGTCGCGAGCGCCTCGGCCAACGCCTGGCCCGCCGCGTGACGATCGGCGAACCGCGTCATGGTCAGATCGCCTTGAACTCGTCGAAGGGTTGCCGGCAGCTCCCACAGACATGGATCGCCTTACACGCCGTGCTCCCGAACTCACTTTGGAGTGTCGTCTGCGTCGAGCCACACCAGGGACAGGGCACCGGCGGCCGAGCGCGCACGAGCGAGATGAGCCCCCCACGCTCCGCCGGCCCTGGCGGCGCGATCCCGTAGGCACGGAGCTTCTCGCGCGCCGACGCCGGGATCCAATCGGTGGTCCAGGCCGGGGAGAGGACCGTCCGCACCGAGACCGAGGGGGCGCCAGCGGCCTCGAGCGCGGACCGCACATCCTTCTCGATCTCGAACATCGCGGGGCACCCCGAGTAGGTCGGGGTGATCACGACCTCCACCGCCCCATCGTCGGCCACCGTGACCTCACGCACGATCCCGAGCTCGACCACGCTGATGACAGGGACCTCGGGGTCGGGGACGGTCGCGAGGACCTCCCACGCGCGCGCGCCGTTCACCCTACCACCGCGCACCGGGGTGCGCACGGGCCACGCTCTGCATCGTCGCGAGGAGATGCCCGAGATGCTCCGTGTGCCGCCCCACCCGTCCCCCGCGCTGCATCGGGCCATCCGCCGGCCGGACCAACGTCGCACGCTCGAGCACCTCGTCGACGAGCTGATCCCAGCGCGCCTTGAGCGCCCGATGATCGATGACGATCCCCTGCCCGGCGACCGCCTGATCGATGGCATCGCTCTCACAGAGCTC
>JBMTXT010000130.1:0-4655 GCA_049453775.1 Gemmatimonadaceae bacterium
TCGGTCCCCTGAGCGGGGCGGTCGGCGCGCGCCCCAACCAGCGGCGGTGTGGCCGCGCCGCGACTGGTGGGGTCCCTCGGTGACGGATAGCTTCCCGCATCCATCCTCCCCCCGCACCGACTCCCATGGCTGAATCGATCGGCAACACCGGCACCGGTATGAAGCTGCACACCAAGATCCTCATCGCGCTGGTCGTCGGTGCGGTGGCGGGGATCGTGGTGAACACCCAGCTCGGCGCGACGCACGCGGGGGTCACCTGGGTGAACACCTATCTCGCGGGGCCGGTCGGTCAGGTCTTCCTGCGGATGCTCTTCATGATCGTGATGCCCCTCGTCTTCTCGTCGATCGCCCTCGGCGTGGCGGGGCTCGGAGATCTGCGGAAGGTGGGACGCATCGGCGGTAAGGCGATCGGCTATTTCCTCGGGACCACCTTCATCGCGGCGGCGTTCGGGCTGTTCATGGTGTCGGTGGTCGATCCCGGCTCGGCGGTGCCGGAGTCGGTGAAGACCGAGCTCATGGCGACCTACGCCGAGGATGCCTCCTCGAAGATCCAGGCCCAAGCCACCGGGGGGTTCGGGATCAATACCTTCGTCAATATCGTCACACGGAACCCGGTGAAGTCCGCCGCCGATGGGGACATGCTCGGGGTGATCTTCTTCGGCCTCCTCTTCGGGGCGGCGCTCACGCAGATCCCGCGTGAGCGGTCGGAGCCGATGATCAAGGTGCTCGAGGCGATCAACGACGTGGTGATCGTGATCGTCGGGATGGCGATGAAGCTCGCGCCTTATGGTGTGGCGGGGCTCATCTTCGGGGTCACCTCGCGCTTCGGCTTCGCCCTCCTCAAGCCGCTCGGGGGGTTCGTCTTCGTCGTGATGAGCGCCCTCCTGCTGCACATGTTCGTGAATCTCTCGCTGATCCTGAAGTTCGTGATCGGGCTCAGCCCGCTCACCTACTTTGCCCGCGTGCGCTCGGCCCTCGTCACCGCCTTCAGCACCAGCTCGAGCTCGGCCACCTTGCCGGCCGCGCTCAAGACCGCCACCGACGGGCTCGGCGTCCCGCCGAAGATCGCGGGTTTCGTCCTCCCGATCGGCTCGACGATGTGCATGAATGGGACCTCGATCTTCGAGGGGATCACCGTGATCTTCCTCTGTCAGGTCTTCGGGGTCGACCTCAGCCTTGGCGGGATGGTGATGGTCATCATCATGTCCGTGATCACCGCGGTTGGCGCCGCGGGGGTGCCGGGCGGTTCGATCCCGCTGCTCGTCGGGATCCTCGCGATGGTCGGCGTCCCCGGAGAGGGGATCGCGATCGTCCTCGGGGTCGATCGGATCCTCGACATGACCCGCACCGTCGTGAACGTCGCGAGTGATATCTCCGCGACCACCTTCGTCGCGAAGTCCGAAGGGGTGTGGGACGCCTCGATGGTGCCGGCGAAGACGGCCTGACCACTCCGCCGTGCTGGTGACGGCCTCAGGCCGTCGCCAGCGCCTTCCGCGCGAGCTTCACGGCACCGCGGGCCGGGTCGATCGGCTCGCCATGGAGATGGGATCCCGGCACCGCCGTCTTGAGCCGGTGCTCCACGAGACGACGCAGGAAGCTCCCGCGCCGCAGCATCCCACCGGCCAGCGCCACCGGCACCGACGCCCGCTCGTCGACGAAGAGCTGCCGCGCCAAGGTGCGCACATGCACGACGAGCTCCTCTGCGGCCATGGTGCAGAGGGAGTTCGCCCGGAGGTCGCCGTCCGCGGCGAGCGTCATCGCCGGCTCGGCGAGCTGCGCGAGATCGCGCGGGGTCGCATGCGCGGCCCACCGGATCAGGCCATCGACCTCGTCGAGTTGAAGCGCGGTGAGAATCGCGCCGACGAGGCGCGTCTCGGGCTCACGCCCGTCATGCGAGGCGGTGACGATGCTAAGGATGCGCCGCCCCATCCAGGTGCCGCTCCCCTCGTCCCCGCAGTGTGGGCCCCAGCCGCCGCAGCGTAGGATCGTCCCCGTGGGGCCGCGGCCGAAGGCAACCGAGCCCGTCCCACCGATCAGGAGGATCCCCGCCCCCTCACCGAAGGCATCTTCGAGTGCAATCTCCGCATCGGTGGTCACGAGGACCTCCTCCGCGAGGGCCTGCCCCTGCAGGGCACGCCGTAGCGCCTTTCGCTCGCTCTCCTGACCCGCCCCCGCGACCCCGACACAGAGCAGGCGCGGCTTCTCCTCCTGCCCGGCCTGGGCCAGCGCATCCCGCACGAGGCCGCCGATCACCTCGGCGGAGTGCAGCGATTCCCCGGGACGGAGCGCGCTCCCCTCGCCGGTCAACGTGGTGAGGACCTTCCCGCGACCATCGGCGACCTCGACCGCGGTCTTGCTCCCCCCTCCATCGACTCCCACGACCAGATGCGACATAGACGTTCCGTTCCCGGTTCAGGCGGTGCGTGCCGCGGGTGGCGCGGCGTGTGTGAAGGAGGACAAGATACCCACGCTGAGGGTGATCGTGGTGCCGATCAGCACGAACCAGGGCCAGGCGATCCCCTTGACGGGAGTGAGCAGCCCGTCCAGCGCGGGGACCGCCGCCGCGATGCGTGAGGCGAAGACGATCAACGTCATCACGGCGATCCCCGTGGCCATCCCCGTGATGGCGTCGCGCTGGGTGGCGCGGGGCCAGGCCATCGCGAGGAAGAATCCACCCAAGAGGCCGCCGTAGGTGAAGGAGGCCACCGAGAGCGCGATCACCACCACCGGCGTCCCCTCCGCCTTGTACAGGAGTGCCCCGCCGATGAGGATCAGCGCCCATACCAACGTGAAGATCTTGGAGACGCGGAGGAGTGCGGTGGCGTCGGCGCCGCGCCCGCGGAAGGGGACCCAGAGGTCATGGGTCGTCGCGGCGGCCAGCGCATTGATCGAGCCAGAGATCGTGCTCATCGCGGCCGCGAGGATCGCGGCGATCACCACCCCGGTCATCCCCGGGGGCATCTCCGCGATGATGAAGGTCGGGAAGATCTTGTCCGGGGCGGGGAAGACCCGCGCCTCGTAGAACGCCCAGAGTCCCACGCCGATCAGGAGGAAGAGGCCGAACTGGAAGATCACGCCGATCCCACTGCCGATCAGCGCACGGCGCGCATCTCGCAGCGAGCTCGAGGCCATGAGACGCTGGACGATGATCTGATCCGCCCCATGAGAGGCGGCGGAGAGGAAGGCGCCACCGAGGATCCCGCCGATGAGCGTGTGCGGTTTGTCGAGTCCGAGGGAAGGATCGATGAGCCGGAGTTTGCCGGCCGCATCCGCGCGCGCGAGGATGGCGCTCCATCCCCCCTCGACCCCCTGCGAGAGGAGATAGACCGCGCCGAGCCCCCCGATGAGATAGACGCCGGTCTGGATCACATCGGTCCAGACCACCGCGCGCATCCCCCCGTGGTAGGTATAGAGCAGCGTCGTGCCGCCGAGCGCGACGATCGAGACGGGGGTCAGATACTCCGCTGGGACGATCGGCCCGAGGATCAGCGCGATCGGGATCGCCGTCGCGAAGACGCGCACCGAGTCCCCGAAGGCGCGCGTGAACATGAAGGTCACCGAGGCGAACCGCCGGGTCGCGGTCCCGAACCGACGCTCGAGCAACGCGTACGCGGTCACGAGCTCCCCGTCCATGTACTTGGGAAGCAGGGTGTACGCGATCACGATCCGACCGAGTAGATACCCCGTGGCGACCTGCAGGAAGGTGAAGTCCCCGAGGTAGGCGAGACCCGGGATCGAGATGAAGGTCAGCGCACTCGTCTCGGTGGCCACGATCGAGAAGAGCACGGCCCACCACGGGATCGTCCCACCGGCGACGAAGTAATCCTTGGCATCCTTCTGTCCACGCCCGAGCCAGATCCCCAGGGCGGTGGTCCCCGCGAGGTAGACGATGAGGATCCCCCAGTCGAGGGGGGTGAAGGCGGTGGGTGTGGGAGCGGTCACAGGGGGTCCGAGGGAAGCGACGAGGCCCGTGCCCCTCGTTGGGGACACGGGCCTCGTCCGTCAGGTCGAGCGGCGGTGCGTCGTCAGTGGGCGCACCCCGACGTGGTCACGCGGAGAAGCTGCTGCCGCAGCCGCAGCCGCCGGTGGCGTTCGGGTTCTTGAAGGTGAAGCCCGAGCCCTGCATCGAGGTGACGTAATCGATGATGACGCCGTTCAGATACTGCATCGAGAACGGGTCGACGAAGACGTTGAAGCCGGTCTGCGCGAGGATCGTGTCGTCCTCGGCCGGCTTGTCCTCGATGAGGAGGCTGTACTTGAAGCCCGAGCACCCGCCGGGCTGAACGCTCACGCGGAGCCCACCGACCTCGGGGGCGACGTTCTCGGCGACCATGAACTTCGCCACCTCGGCTGCGGCGGCCGTGGTGATGGTGACCATGACTTCAGGGGCATTCATCGTGCTCATCGCGTTCCTCCGCGACAGAAGGTGAGGCCACCAGGTGGTGGCCGAACTGCGTACCCCCGAAATATGCGACCGAGCGGGGGAGCGAACAAGATTGTCAGGGGCTACTCACACTCCGGGCGGGGCCCCCGCCGAGGGTCAGGGCGAGGTCGGCCACGGTGGTCCGGACCGGGCCGATCCGGGAGTTCTCCCGGGTCGGGTTCACCCGGTTGGTCAGGAGGATCACGAATCGGTCATTGACCGGATCGATCCA
>JBMTXT010000131.1:0-4636 GCA_049453775.1 Gemmatimonadaceae bacterium
GGCGGTTCCGTCTCACCGTTCCCGCGACCGCGGTACGCCCGCAGGCCGCCGTCACGCTGCGCCCGACCCCGGGGATCCCGGTGGTCTGCGAGCGTCGTCCCTGACCCTGGAGGTCCCGATGTATACCCTCCCGAAGGATCCTCGCGTGACGCTGATCGTCGAGGCACTGGCGCACGTGATGGCGGAGTACGACGTCATCCTCGATGCGCTGCCGGCGACCGTCGTCGATCAGGCGCCCGAGGGGCAGTGGAGCCCGGTGCAGATCATCTGGCACCTCTCGAAGGTCCAGCACTGGGTGACGCGCGGACTCGAGCAGGGGGCGGCCGCACTGCCGAAGATGGCGACGATCCCGCCGGGTCCCTCACCCGACCGATTGCTCGCCTCGATCGATCGCTTCCCGATCCGGGACCGGTCGCGCAAGGTCGAGGCGCCCGAGGGGATCCGGCCCCCGCGCGGGCTCGATCTGGGCGAGGAGCGTGCACGGTGGCGCGAGGGACGAGCGGCGCTCGTGCGGCTCCTGGAGCGGCTCGGGCTGCAACTCACCATCGTGCAGGCGGCGCACCCCATGTTCGGCCCACTAGATGGGTGGCAATTCGCCCTCTTCGTGGCCCGCCATGAGGAGCGTCATCTCGACCAGCTCCGCGACCTTCTGGCCGCCCGCGGATAGCTTTCGGGGATGGCAGCCACCCGCCTCCCTGAGCTCCTCGCCCCCGCTGGGACCCTGGAGGCCGTCCGCGCCGCCGTCGCGAACGGCGCCGATGCCGTCTACTGCGGGGCCTCGCGGTTCAATGCGCGCGACGATGGCGCCCAGCTCACCCTCGACGAGCTCGAGCAGGCCTGCCTGATCGCGCATGAGCGGGGGGCCCGGATCTATCTCACGCTCAATGTGCTGATCAAGCCGGCCGAACTCGCTGACGCGCTCCTGTACCTTGGCGAGTGCATCGACCGCGGGATCGATGCCGCGATCGTACAGGACATCGGGTTGGTCCGCGCCATCCAGCGCGCCTATCCGACCTTCGAGGTCCATGGCTCCACCCAGATGACGGTGCACGACGCCTCCGGGGCGCGCGTGATGGCGCGGCTTGGTATCGATCGGGTCGTCCTCGCGCGCGAGAACACCCTCGAGGATATCCGGTCGATCCGTGAGGCGGTGCCGGGACTGGGGCTCGAGACCTTCATCCATGGTGCGCTCTGCATCTCCTACTCGGGGCAGTGCTACATGTCGGGGATGATCTCCGAGCGATCCGCCAACCGTGGCTCGTGCGCACAGTCGTGTCGGAAGGACTATCTCCTGCATGACGCGGCGACGGGCGCCGAGCTCGATCGCGGCTATCTGATCTCGGCGCGCGACCTGGGCGCCTGGGAGCATCTGCCGGCCATCGTCGAAGCTGGCGTAGGGTGCCTCAAGATCGAAGGACGAAAGAAGAAGCCCGAGTTCGTCGCGACCGTGACGCGCGGGTATCGCCAGTTCTTGAAGGACCTCCAGCAAGGGATCTTCACCACGCCGACCGTGGAGGAGGTGCAACCGCTGGTGCAGATCTTCTCGCGCGGCTTTACGGGGGGGATGTACGGCGGGCGTGACGGGCGACACTACATCACGCGGACCCAGCCGGACAACCGGGGGGTCGAACTCGGCGTGGTCGTCGGGAGCGCCGATGGGGAGGTGATCATCGAGGTCGCCGCGCCGATCGAGGCGGGGGATGGGCTCGGGTTCGAGCCGCCGGCGGGGGGGCACCTCGAGAGCCTCGGGTTCACCGCGGGGGCGGTGCGCACCCTCGCGCAGCAACCCGGGGTCTGGCGACAGGCGGTGACCGCGCGACAGCGGGTGCCAATCGGGTGGCGCGTCGTTCGGAGTTCGCACGCCGTCTTGCTCGAGCGGGCCCGCGCGAGCTTCGCGCAGGTCGGGCGCGAGCTGCTCAAGCGGCGGACGCGGCTCGATGTGCGCTGCTTCGGCTCGGCGGGGTCGCCCCTCAAGGCGATCGTCTCGACCGCGGACAGCGAGGTCGTGGTGCGGAGTGAGGTCGCGCTCGCGCCGGCGACCTCGCGCGCCCTCGACATCGCACAGCTCCGCGAGCAGTTCGGGCGCCTCGGTGAGACCCCCTTCGCGCTCGGCGATCTCGACGCAGCCGGGCTCGGGGCGGGGCTCTTCCTCCCGGTGCGCGAGCTGAACCGGCTGCGGCAGGCGGCCGTCGAGGAGCTGATGGTGCAGCGCGATTGGGCGCGCGAGAGCGAGCTCGAGACGCGCCGCCTCCTCGTCGAGGAGGTCGTGCGCGCGGTGCCGATGCCCCCGAGCTTCGGCGAGGCAGGTCGAGGGGCGGCATCGTCCGCCGAGGCGCCGGCCTCCGCCGCACTGCCGCGTCTCGTCGCCGAGGTGTGGCGGATCGAGGATGCTGATGCTGCCCTGGCGGCCGGGGCCGACGAGATCGTCTTTGATCCCTTCCTGCGGCACCCATTCCCCGCGGTGAGCGCCGTCGCGGCATTGATCGAGCGGGTGGCGGCCATGGGGAAGCGGTTCCGGTTACGCCTGCCTACGATCGTCCGACCCGCGGATCGCAAGAAGCTCGAGAAATGGCTGGCGCTTGGCACTCCCATCCTGACGGGGCACGTCGGACTCGTGCATGCGCTCGGCGAGGCGGGGCGCGATGTGGTCGCGGACTACGCGGTGAACTGCTTCAATGCGCACACCGCCGCCGAGCTCTTCGATCTCGGGGCCTCGGGGATCACACCGTCGATCGAGCTCACCACCGAGGAGATCGGCGACCTCGTGGCCCCGTGGCAGGGGGCCCGATTCGATGTCGTCGTCTTCGGGCGGCCGGAGGGGATGACGCTCGAGCATTGCGTGCTGAGCGCCGCGTTCGACCGTACCCCGACCCACTGCCGCGATCTCTGCACCAAGCAGCACACCGATACGCGCCTGACCGATCCGGCGGGCTACGTGTTCCCGGTCGCCACCGACTACGCCTGTCGCAACCGCCTCCTGCATTCCCGCCCGATCGACGGGACCGAGTTCCTCTCGCGCCTCTGGGAGCAGGGGATCCGCGGGTTCCGTCTCCTCTTCAACCTCCCGACGGACGATGTGGCGGCGATCGTCGCAGGGTATCGAGCCGAGCTCGACGCCATCGCCTCCGGGGCGCGCCCGCCGCGCCGCGTGCGGGGGCTGCGCGGCGACGGGTGCACGCGCGGGCACTGCGCCCGCGCGGTCTGAGTCCGGCTCGCGCTCTGATGATGCGGGTCGCATCGGTCCGCCGATGCATCGTGCGCGCATGCATCCTGCGCCCATGACGGCCTCCCGACCGACACTCGACCAGGCCCGCCGCGTCCTGGCGGAGCGCTTCGGCTATCCCGATTTCCGTCCGGGACAGACGGAGGCGGTTGCCGCCGTACTTGAGGGTCGCGACACGCTGGTCGTCGTGCCGACCGGGGGCGGCAAATCCCTCTGCTTCCAGGTTCCCGCGCTCACCCTAGGCGGGCTGACGGTCGTCATCTCCCCGCTTATCTCGTTGATGAAGGATCAGGTCGATGCGCTCGTCGCTCGGGGCCTCGCCGCGACCTACCTGAACAGCACCCTCTCCGCCGCTGAGATCTCCGCACGGATGGCGCGCGTGCAGGCGGGGGAGATCCGGTTGCTCTACGTGGCCCCCGAGCGCTTCGATCTGGGGACCCTCGCGCCCAAGCTCCGTGCAGTGGGGGTGACACTGCTCGCCGTCGACGAGGCCCACTGCATCAGTGAGTGGGGCCATGATTTCCGCCCGAGTTATCTCCGGGTCAAGCAGGTGCGCGAGCAGCTGGGGAACCCGCCGACGGTGGCGCTCACGGCGACCGCGACGCCGGAGGTGCGCGACGACATCGTCCGGCAACTTGGGCTCGTCGACCCACGTGTCATCATCTCCGGCTTCGACCGGGGGAATCTCACCTATCACGTGGTCGCGACGAAGAATGACGCCGCCAAGGACGCGACGTTGATCGATCTCGTTCGTGCGCAGAAGGGGGATGGGGTCACGATCGTCTACGCCTCGACGCGGCGGACGGTGGAACGGATTGCGCAGATGTTGAAGCGCGCGAGGATCCCGACGGTCGGGTACCATGCCGGCCTCGATGATGCGACGCGCGCCGATGTGCAGGATGCCTTCATGACCGAGCGCGCGAAGGTGATTGTCGCGACCAATGCGTTCGGAATGGGGATCGATAAGCCGAACGTGCGGCTCGTCATCCACTACGCGATGCCGGGGACGCTCGAGGCGTACTACCAGGAGGCAGGCCGCGGGGGACGCGACCGGGCCCCGGCGACCGCCATCCTCCTGCACGCCTATCCCGACCGCTTCACGCACGAATTCTTCATCGACTCGGCGATCCCATCCAAGGCTGTCGTGACCGCGGTCTACCGCGCCTGTCGGCGACTCGCCGACGCCGAGGGGCTCGTGGACGACGATGCGGCCGGGATCGCCGCGACCGCCACCACCAAGCAGACCAAGGTCAGCGATCGGCAGGTGCAGTCGTCGTTGCAGCTGCTCGCCAGAGCGGGGGCCCTCGCCGTCGCTGACCCCTCCCGCACGCATGCGGCGGTACGGCTCCTCGCGACCCCGGAGCGGATCCGAAGTGAGCTCGATCCCGTCCGGGATGGGCTCGCGGTTGCGGT
>JBMTXT010000132.1:0-4583 GCA_049453775.1 Gemmatimonadaceae bacterium
GCGTTCATCGCCATGCGGCCAAACGGGACGCGCATGTCCTGTGCGGTGCGAAGCGGATCGGGCTTGCCGCCGACACCCTCGGGGTTCACGTAGATGAGGCCCATCTGCACCGCGGCGAGCGGGTTCTCGAGCTCGCGCTCGCCCGAGTAGCGCTTGTCGCCGAGCCCCTCGGTCTCGGGGCCCCAATAGATGTCCTCGTCAGGGTGCCAGCGATCCTCGCGGCCACCACCGAAGCCGAACATCCTGAGCCCCATCGACTCCATCGCCTCGTTGCCGGCCAGGACGAAGAGGTCGGCCCACGAGATCTTGTTGCCGTACTTCTGCTTGATCGGCCAGAGGAGGCGGCGGGCCTTGTCGAGGTTGCCGTTGTCGGGCCAGCTGTTGAGCGGCGCGAAGCGCTGCATGCCCCCCGAGGCGCCCCCGCGGCCATCCCCGGTGCGGTAGGTGCCGGCGGCGTGCCAGGCCATGCGGATGAAAAAGGGGCCGTAGTGGCCATAGTCCGCGGGCCACCAGTCCTGCGAGTCGGTCATCAGTGCGATGAGGTCGCGGCGGAGGGCCTCGACGTCGAGCTGCTTGAAGGCCTCGGAGTAGGCGAAGGCCGGGCCCATCGGGTCGGACTTGGCCGAGTGCTGGTGCAGGATGGAGAGGTCGAGCTGGTTGGGCCACCAGTCGCGGGTGGTCTTGGCTGCGCTCGGCTTGGCGGTGGCGCCGCCGTGCATGACGGGGCACTTGCCGCCGGTCGCTCCCTTCGATCCGTCCATGTCAATCGTCCTCGTGCAGTGGGTATCCTCGGAACTTAATCGGTCGGGCGGCGGGCTCGAAGTCGTCGCATCTTTCCCCCATGACCGACCGCCCCTGGATCCTCGCCGAGCAGCCACTCCCCGCGGTGCGCGCCGCCGCCTTCGAGATCGCCGTCCTCCCATGGGGGGCGACCGAGCCGCACAACCATCATCTCCCCTACGGCACCGACACCATCCAGTGCGATGCCCTCGCATCGGAATCGGCGCGGCGGGCGTGGGCGCGGGGGACGCGCGTCGCGGTCCTCCCGACCGTGCCCTTCGGCGTCAATACCACCCAGCTCGATCTCCCGCTCACTCTCAACATGAACCCGACCACGCAGCTCGCGCTGCTGCGGGATCTGGTGCAGGCACTCGAAGGGCAGGGGATGACCAAGCTGGTGCTCTTCAACGGGCATGGCGGGAATGACTTCCGCTGGATGATCCGCGAGCTGCAACCGACGACGCGGGTCTTCCTCTGCACGCTCAACTGGTGGCAGGTGGTCGATCCGAAGCCGTACTTCACCGACCTCGGTGATCATGCGGGCGAACTGGAGACGAGCGTGATGCAGGTGGTGGCGCCGTCGCTGGTGCGGCCCCTCGCGGAGGCGGGGGATGGGCAAGCGCTCCCTTGGCGCGTCGCGGCCTTCCGCGAAGGATGGGCTTGGGCGCCACGGCGGTGGACGCAGGTGACACGCGATACGGGAATCGGAGATCCCCGCGCGGCCACGGTGGCGAAGGGCGAGGCCTTCCGCGAGGCGGTCTGTGAGAAGATCGCGGGGTTCCTCGTCGATCTCGCCGCGCTTGACCCTGATGACCTTTACACGCCCTGAGCCATCTGGCGGGTGAGCCAGGCGACGGCCTGTGCCGTCGTCGTGACCCCCAAGCGGGCCTTCAGATTCTTCTTGTGGAAGTTCACCGTGCGCTCGGCAATCCCCAGGCGTGCGGAGATGTCTCTGGCGGTAAGACCGTTGGCGACGAGGGTGAGGATCTCGCGCTCCCGCTCGGTGAGGATGGTGAGGGCGTCTGTCGTCGGTAGCTCCGCCTCCAGACGGGCGACCTCCGGGCTGCAATAGCGGCCGCCGCGGGAGACGGTGTCGATCGCGAGCTGGAGCTCTCTCGCGTCGGCGTTCTTGAGGACGAAGCCCGACGCACCGGCATCAAAGGCCGCGCGCGCGATCGCGGGGTCGGCATGGATGGTGAGGATGATCACGCGAGGAGGGTGGGGCAGTGTGCGGATGAGTCGCGTCGCCTCGATCCCGTTGCGGGTGCCCATCGAGAGGTCGGTCACCACCAGGTCGGGTCGGGTCGCCTCCACCACCCGCACGAGTTCGTTCCCATCCGTGGCGGTACCGACCACGGTGGCGAAGCCACCGACCAGATATTGAAACGCATCAAGGATGAGGTGGTGGTCATCGGCGATGACCAGCCGAGGGCGTGGGGTGGTCATTATGGACGGGTCGGCAGAGGGATGAGAAGGCTCACGGTGGTACCATCGTTCGGCATGGCAGTGACGAGCACTCGACCCCCGACCGCCGCCGCGCGTTCCTGCATGCCGAGGAGGCCCAGGCGCGACTCTGAGGGTCGAGAGGCATCGAACCCGATCCCATCATCTCGGATGATGGCTTCAAGCGTGGCCCCGCGGG
Organism: Gemmatimonadaceae bacterium; assembly: GCA_049453775.1. Lineage (GTDB taxonomy): Bacteria > Gemmatimonadota > Gemmatimonadetes > Gemmatimonadales > Gemmatimonadaceae > Pseudogemmatithrix. The sequence continues at coordinate 2,423 of JBMTXT010000132.1, forward strand.
CGTCGATCATCACCATGACATTGGCGGCCTGCGCATGACGGCGCACGTTGGTTAGGGCCTCCTGGATGATGCGAAAGACGACGGCACGCACCTCATCAGGAAGGGGGCGGTCCAGTCCGTGTTCGGCAACGGAGATCGCGATCCCCGTCCGTGTCTGCAGGTCGCTCGCGAGTTGCTGGATTCCAGTTCGAAGATCGATCCATCGGAGGGCGCTCGGATGGAGTTCGCGGGCGATGCTCTCCAATCGGGCGACCGACTGCCGTAAGCGAGTCGCGAAGGTCGCCTGGTGGGGGGCAGTAGCCGTCGGCGCGTACCGCTCGAGGTCAAGGGCCTGCCCGAGAAGATCTTGTCCGAGGGTATCGTGGAGGTCTCGCGAGAGACGCGCTTGCTCCTCCTCTTGGGTCAGCTGAAGCCGGCGGGTCAGCGCGCGTTGGCGTCGTGTGGCGAGTCGGATCGCGCGACGATTGGTGATGAGCCCGGCGATCGAGAGGGTCTGGAGCGCCACCAGCAGGGTGACGGTCCAGAAGGCGACGGGATGACCGCGCCAGATCGGGATCGGGGCCTCGACCACGATCGCCCCCGCGGGGAGCCGCTTCGCACTGATGCCATGCCGCGTGAGCTCGCGCCAGTCGTAGGTCGGGGTCCATCCTGGGATCGTATCGACGACGCGTCGCCGGGCAATGTCGGGATCCTTGAGGACCGCGAGGGTCCGGGCGGCCATGATCGCCCCTTGTCGCGCGCGGTCGATCACCGGTCCACCGATGATGCCTCGGCCGACGAGGTTAAGATAGAGGCCGAAGACCGGACGCGCGGAGGCTGAGGCGAATGCTTCGAGAAAATCCGCGGGGGTCCACACCCGTCCCTCCCCGTCGATGAACACGGCCACATACAGCACCGCGGCATCGGCGGCGAGTCGACTGACCGAGTCTCGCAGCGCGGAGAGGGAGGGGGCCATCCACGGGTGCAGGGTGACCCCATCGAGCAGGGGCCCCGCCTGGGTTTCCACGAGGGTGACATCGCTCTCGTTCTGCGAGACCACGACGAGTCGTCGGAGATCGGGGAGGAGGCGTCGGATCTCGCGGAGGATGGGGGCGATCAGGGGAGGGTCGACCACACCGGTGGCATTCTCGGCCTCCGACAGGTGACCGAGTTGCGGCGGCGGGACGGCGGTCGAGGCACGATAGATGATTGGAAGATCTCGCGCGAGGCGCGAGCGGAGGCGGATCGCGAGGCCGAGTTCCGTCGGTCCGTTGGCGACGATCGCGTCGAGGGGGATCCCGGCGTATCGATCGGACCAGATGTCGAGCGCGGTCTCGTCGAACGACGACGGTCTGCCGACCCGCGGGTCGTGGTGCTCGCGGTAGATGATGGGACGGATCCCCGAATCTCCACGGATGCGAGCGAGGAAGGCGGAATTGAGGGGGACGAAGCCCGGCCGATTCGGATCGCCGTAATCGATCATCAGGATCCGGCGGTCAGGGACCGTTCCCGGTGTTTGCGCCGCTGCGGCGGTGACCCAGAGCGTGCTCGCAAGGACGAGTCCGATTCGCCATGGTCTGCGCAGGGGGGAGAGGCGAGGCTGGTGCATGTCGTACAGGGAAGGTCGCGGAGCGAGGTGCCCGTAGAACCTACCCAATGTGACAGGTTCGGCGCCGGGCCGCTTGGGCGAATCTCCTGCATATGCCTTACGTCCGCTGCCCCGAGTGCGCGACGAAGCTCCTCCCCATCGCCTCGACCTGCACGCGGTGCCGGCACCTGCTCGTCCTCCCCGCCGCGTTCCGGCTGGCCTCCACCTGTGCGCGATGCGATTCGCTGGTACCCTGGCAGGCCGCCCGCTGCGCCTGGTGTTTCGCCCCGCGGTCGATCCTCGAGCGGGCGCTCGCACTCGCGCGGACCCTCGTCGCCCGCGCGATGCACCGCGCCTAAGGAGGGATCGGGAGGGGCGGGCTGAGGAACCGACACACTCCCTCCCGGCTTGATGGGGCATGCGCGCGCCCATCTTCGTCACCGGGGCCACCGGCTACATCGGGGGCCGACTCGCCCCCCGCCTCTTGGAGCGCGGCTACCAGGTCCGCTGTCTCGCCCGCAACCGCGCCAAGCTCTTGGGACGCCCTTGGGCACAGGACCCGCGCGTCGAGGTCGTCGAGGCCGATGCGACCGA
>JBMTXT010000133.1:0-4490 GCA_049453775.1 Gemmatimonadaceae bacterium
GAGACGGCGATCATGGGGACGCTCAACAAGGATGCGGCGACCCTCCTCACGATCTCCGACATGAGCATCCTCGAGACCAAGGTCAAGGTCGACGAGACTGATGTCAGTCGGATTGGCGTCGGCGACACCGCCATCGTGCAGATCGATGCCTACCCCGACACCACCTTCCGGGGCGAGGTGGCGGAGATCTCGAACAGCTCGGTCCGCGGGGCGGGCGCCGCCGCGGCGTCGACCGACCAGGCGATCGACTACGAGGTCACGGTGCGGATCCTGAACCCGCCGCCCTCCACGCGCCCCGACTTCTCATCGACGGCGAAGATCATCACCGATACGCGCACGCAGGTGCTCGCGATCCCGATCATCGCCCTCACCGTCCGCGAGGACGAGTCGCAGGCGCAGCAGGATTCCGCCGCGGGACCGCGGCAGACCGGGCCCGCCGTGCAGGTCGGGAAGCGCGACGTCGAAGGGGTCTTCGTCGTGACCGCCGACAACACGGTGACCTTCCGCCCCGTAAAGGTGGGGATCGCCGGGGAGAAGCACTTCGAGGTGCTCCGCGGGCTCGAACAGGGCGAGCGAATCGTCGCGGGGACGTATCAGGCGATCCGTGAACTCAAGGACGGCCAGCTCGTGAAGGAACAGGTGCAGACGACGCCGACGCCGGCAAAGGAGAAGAAGAAATGAGCCAGGAACTGATGGAGGCCCCGGTCGGGACCACCCCCGAGCGGCAGGCGGTGATGCGCGCCGTGGGCCAGGCGCCCAGCGCCGAGTGGGTGATCGTCACCCGTGGGCTCAAGCGCGAATATGACATGGGGGGCGAGATCGTGCGGGCCCTGCGGGGCGTGGACCTCGCGGTCAAGCGCAACGAATATGTCGCGATCATGGGGCCCTCGGGCTCCGGCAAATCGACCCTCATGAACATTGTCGGGTGCCTCGATACCCCGAACGCGGGGGAGTACTGGCTCAACGGGCAACTCGTCTCCGAGATGAAGGACGATGCGTTGGCGCGGGTCCGGAACAAGGAGATCGGCTTCGTCTTCCAGACCTTCAATCTCCTTCCCCGTGCCTCGGCGCTCGCGAACGTCGAGCTCCCCCTGGTCTACGCGGGGGTCCCAGCGGCGGAGCGGAAGCGCCGCGCGATGGAGGCGCTGGAGAAGGTGCAGCTCGGCCAGCGCGTGCATCACCGGCCGAACGAGCTCTCCGGCGGGCAGCGGCAGCGTGTGGCCATCGCGCGTGCGCTGGTGAACGACCCCTCGATCCTCCTCGCGGACGAGCCCACGGGGAACCTCGACTCGAACACCTCCGAGGAGATCATGCGGGTGTTCGAGCATCTCGCCGACTCCGGCCAGACCGTGATCATGGTGACCCACGAGCCCGACATCGCCTCGCATGCGCGGCGCGTCGTGGTGCTACGCGACGGCCGGATCGCGAGCGACGAGTCCCAGGCTCAGTTCGTCGCGCGCATCGGCGCGGGTCAGAACGCGCACTAGAGACCGGGGTCAGGGATTAGGGGACAGGTCCTGCTCCGCTGTCACCTGACACCTGCTCCCTGACACCTGCCCCCATGCCCTTTCTCGAGGCCGTCCGACTCGCCCTGCAGACCATCCGCGTGCAGAAGCTCAAGAGCTTCTTCACGCTCTTGGGCGTGATGATCGGGGTGATGTTCCTCATCGCTGTGGTCTCGATTGTCGAGGGGATGAGCGACTACGTCGAGAACGACTTCGCGGCGAAGATCATCGGGACGAACACCTTCGATGTGTCGCGCACGCCAACCTTCGTGACCGATGCGGACGAAGCACAGTGGCGGGCCTGGCAGCGCAGGCCCCGTCTCTTCGACCCCGACTTCGAGACGGTCCGTGCTGCCCTCCCGGGCGACTTCCGGCTGGCACGGGTCAACCAGAACTTCCTCCCGGCCACGGTCCCGGGGCTTCGACCGCGCACGGTCCAAGCGGTCTCGACCGACGCCTCGTACTTCGATATCAAGCGCTTCGGCCTCACGACGGGGCGCGCCTTCACGCAGCAGGAGGTGGCGACCGCGGCCCGTGTCGTCGTGATCGGGAGCGAGGTCGCCTCGTACTATTATGGAGGGCTCGACCCGGTGGGTCGCGAGCTCCGTATCGCGGGGGTCCCCTACACCGTCATCGGGGTGATCGAGGAGCAGGGATCGGTCTTCGGCTTTTCCATGGACCGGCTCGCCGTCGCCCCCGTCACCACCCCGCTCACCCGGGCGATCAACCCGCGCGGCGACATCGATGCCATCACAGTACAGGCCGGGAACCGCGAGCTCATCACCGAGGGGATGGAGCTGACGCGTGAGGCGTTACGAGGGTTCCGGCGGCTCGGTCCTCGCGACGACGACACCTTCTCCCTCACGACCTCCTCGGCGGCGCTCTCCTTCTTCGATGGCCTCAAGAGCAAGCTCGTGCTCTTCGGCACCGCGCTCCCGGCGATCGGCCTCGTGGTGGGCGCGCTCGTGATCATGAACATCATGCTCGTCGCCGTCTCCGAGCGGACCCGCGAGATCGGGGTGCGCAAGGCGCTCGGGGCGCGCCGCCGCGATATCATCGCCCAGTTCTTGGTGGAGGCCTCCACCCTCTCGATCATCGGGGCGATGATCGGCGCCGGGTGTGGGGTCGGGCTGGCCAAGCTCATCGCGGCGGTCACTCCCCTCCCCGCCTCCGTCGCCCCCTGGTCCCTCGTCGCCGCCCTGATCGTCGGCGCCGGGGTGGGGATCACCGCGGGCATCTATCCCGCGAGCCGCGCCGCGCGGCTCGACCCCATCGCCGCTCTCCGGCAGGAATAGCCGATGCGGCTCCGTGATCGGATCTGGATGAGCCTCGAGGGCGTCAGCATCGCGCTCGACTCGCTCCGTGCGAACAAGGTGCGGGCCGCCCTCACGATCTCCGGGGTCGCGATCGGCGTCTTCGTGGTGGTCGCGATGGCGGCGACCGTCCACGGGATCAACCAGTCATTCGAGCAGGACATGCAGGAGTTCGGCGCGACGACCTTTCAGGTGCGGCGGACCAATCCGGGGTTCAACAACTGCAACCCGACGAGCGAGAGCTGCCCAGAGCGACGCTACCCCGCGGTCTCCCTCCTCGAGTGGCGGGCCATCCAACGCCTCCCCGAGGTCCATCGCGCGATGGCATGGCTCCCAGGGAGCGGGAGCGTGACCTACCGCGATCGTCAGGTGAAGAACGTCGGCTACGATGCGCAAAGCACCGAATGGATTGAGACCGACGTCGCCGATGTGTCTCCTGGTCGCACCTTCTCGGAGTCCGAGCACGATGCCGCGGCCCCCGTGGCCCTGGTGAACGACACCTTGGCCGCCTCGCTCTTCGGCGACTCGGACCCGATCGGCAAGGAGATCGAGCTCGATGGCCTCCGCCTGACCGTGATCGGAGTCTTCCAAACCAAGGCGGGATTCCTCAAATCCCTTGACGGGCGTGGCCCCGACACCCCGCGCATCATCCTCCCGATGCTCACCGCGTACCAGCGGCTGAACGCCTTTCGGCGCGCCATGCTGCTGATGGTCCGGCCGCGTGCGGATGTCAGCCGCGACGAGGCCATGGACGCCGTGACGGCCACCCTCCGGGGAATGCGCGGGCTGCGCCCGACCGAGGCGAACACCTTCTTCCTCGTCGGCCAGGACAAGATCCTCGAGACCTTCAACTCCCTCTTCGGGGCGATCTTCCTCGTCGGGATCGGGCTCTCGGCGGTCGGCTTGCTCGTGGGCGGGGTCGGGGTCGTCGCGATCATGATGATCTCCGTCACCGAGCGCACCCGGGAGATCGGGGTCCGCAAGGCCCTCGGGGCCACCCGCGCGACGATCCTCTGGCAGTTCCTCGTCGAGGCCGCCACCCTGACTTCGCTGGGGGCGGGAATCGGCCTCCTCCTCGGCGGTGGGCTGGCGTGGGTGATCCGCGCCAACAGTACGATCCCCGCCTCGGTGCCACCGGCGGCCATCGTCGCCTCGCTCGCCGCCGCCGCGCTCACGGGGGTCGCCTTCGGGATGCTCCCGGCCACGCGCGCCTCCAAGCTCGACCCGGTCGAGGCCCTCCGGCACGAGTAGTAGCTTTCGGGGGTGCGGCGGTCCGACGTCATCGGCATCGCGGGTGAACAGATCCGCGCCAACCCCCTGCGCAGCGCCTTCACGCTGCTCGGGATCATCGTCTCGGTCGCCTTCCTCGTCGCCGTGGTCGCGATCATCCAGGGGATGAACGCCTTCGTCCGCGAGAACATCGCGGACGCCATGATCGGCAACAACACCTTCCAGGTCCGCCGTACCCCGGTGACCGTGGGGCGCGTGAGCGACGACGATTGGCTCCGGATCCAGCGACGGCCGATGATCACCGCGGCCGATGTCGGGACGGTGCGCGCCGTCTTTCCCGACGCCGAGGCGGTCTCGATGCAGTCGGGATGGCCGACCCCGCGCGCCGATGCGATCTGGCGCGGGCGCACCGTCGGCGACCTCCTCGTCTTCGGGATCACCC
>JBMTXT010000134.1:0-4486 GCA_049453775.1 Gemmatimonadaceae bacterium
CTCCGCGGCGCCCCGTTTATCTTTTAGGCTTCACCCCTCGCCCCTCCCCGCGTGCGCGCTCTCGTCAAAGCCTCTGCCGCCCCCGGTTTCGTCCTCAGGGATGTCCCCGTTCCCGCCTATCGGGAGGACGAGGTCCTGATCCGCGTCCGAGCCGCCGGCGTCTGCGGGACCGACGTCCACATCCATACCTGGGACGCCTGGGCGCAGGGACGGTGCACGCCCCCCTTCACGGTGGGCCATGAATTCGCCGGCGTCGTCGAGCAGGTGGGTTCCCTCGTCACCAATGTGAAGGTCGGCGACCGCGTCACCGCCGAAGGCCACATCGTGTGCGGGACCTGCCACCTCTGCCGCACCGGCAACGCTCACGTCTGCCCCAACACCAAGATCATCGGTGTCGACCGCGACGGCTGCTTCGCCGATTATATCGCCATGCCTGCCAGCAATGTCTGGCACCTCGATGATGACATCGGCTTCGATGTCGGTGGGATCCATGACCCGATGGGGAACGCCTTCCACACCGCGCTCCATGGCACCGAGCTCCCCGGGGCCACCGTGCTCGTCACCGGGTGCGGTCCGATCGGGATCTTCGCCGTCGGGATCGCCAAGGCGGCTGGCGCCTCGCATATCGTCGCGAGCGATGTGAACCCGAAGCGCCTCGCCCTGGCGACGCAGATGGGCGCGCAGAGCGCCGTCACCCCGGATCAGGCCGCCAAGGCGGTCCGCGCCGCCACCCACGGACTTGGCGTCGATGTCGTCCTCGAGATGAGCGGCGTCCCTGCCGCCATCCATCAAGCCTTCGCCCTCGTCCGCGTCGGCGGCCGCGTCCAGATGCTCGGGATCCCCGCCAAGCCGATGGAGGTCGACTTCGCCACCGAGGTGATCTTCAAGGGGATCACCGTCTACGGGGTGGTCGGTCGCCGCATGTACGATACCTGGATCGCGATGCAGCAGTTCCTCCGTGCGGGCCAGTTCAACCCGCGCCCGGTGATCACCCACCGCTTCCCGCTCGAGCAACACGCCGAGGCGATCGCGGCGATCCAGTCGGGTGAGGCAGGGAAGGTGATTTTTGAGGTCTCAGGGGACAGGTGACAGGAGACCGGAGACAGGTAAGGCACCAACGTGTTTCCTGTATCCTGACCCTGTATCCTGACCCCTGTTTCCTGATCCCTGTCTCCTGATCCCTGTCCAATGAACCAGTCATTCGTACACGACCTCCAATCCGGCCTCGACGCCCTCAAGGCCGCCGGCACCTACAAGAAGCTCAATCATCTCGACTCCCCCCAAGCCGCGCGCGTCCAGATGGAGGGACGCGGCGAGGTCCTGATCCTCTCCTCCAACAACTACCTCGGCCTCTGCGATGAGCCGTCGGTGGTGCAGGCGGGGATCGACGGCCTCCACAAGTTCGGCGCCGGCACCGGGAGCGTCCGCTTCATCTGCGGCACCTTCACCGTGCATCGCGAACTCGAGACCGCCATCGCCCGCTTCGTCGGGACCGAGGCGTCGATGAGCTTCGTCTCCGCCTGGAACGCCAACGAAGGACTCACTGCCTCGATCGTCGAGGCCGGGGACTTCGTGATCTCCGACGCGCTCAATCATGCGTCGATCATCGACTCCATCCGGCTGGCGAAGGCGATCACCAAGTGCACCACCGCGGTCTACGCGCACAGCGACCTCGATGACCTCGTCGCCAAGCTCAAGGCCAATGCCAGCGCGCGCCGCCGCATCATCTGGACCGACGGGGTCTTCTCGATGGAAGGGAGCGTCGCCAAGCTCCCCCAGCTCCTCCAGATCGCGAAGGACCACGATGCGATCCTCGTGATGGACGATTCCCACGCCACCGGGGTCCTGGGCGAGACCGGGCGTGGTACGGCCGAGCATTTCGGGGTCCTTGGGGAGGTCGACATCATCACCTCGACGCTCGGCAAGGCCCTGGGCGGCGCCGCAGGGGGTTTCGTCGCGGGGCCCGCGGCCCTCTGCGACACCCTGACGCAGCGCTCGCGTCCACAGCTCTTCTCCAACGCCCTCCCCCCGACGGTCGCGGCGAGCGCCCTCGCGAGCATCGAGTACATCGAACAGCACCCGGAGCGGGTCCGCACCCTCCGCGAGAATGCACAGTGGTTCCGGCAGGCGATCACCGAGGCGGGGTTCAATCCCCTGCCGGGAGAGACCCCCATCGTCCCGATCATCATCGGCGAGACCGCTGATGCGATCCGCATGAGCGAGCGCTTGCTCGACGAGGGGATCTTCGTGACCGGCTTCGGCTTCCCGGTGGTGCCGCAGGGGACGGCGCGGCTCCGGTGTCAGATCTCGGCGGCGCACACCCGCGAGGATCTCGCCTTCGCGGTGGAGGCGATCCGGCGCGTCGGCCTGCAGACCGGGGTGATCCGCTAGCGCGTCACTCGGTCGGGGCGAGCGCCGAGATCCGCACCGCGCACACCTTGAACTCCGGGATCCCCGACGGCCCATCCAACACCGGGTTCGTGAGGAGGTTCGCCGCCGCCTCCCGGTAGTGCATCGGCAGGAACACCTGCCCGCGCGCCACGCGCCCAGAGCAGCGCACATGCACTCGCACGGCGTTGCGGCGCGAGGTCACCTCCACCTCATCCCCATCGGCCACGCCCAGCGCCGCCGCATCGGCCGGGTGGAGCTCCAACGTCGGCGTGCTCTCCCGCGCATCGAGCGCCGTGCTCCGCCGCGTCATCGTCCCCGTATGCCAGTGGTACATCTGTCGGCCGGTATTGAGGAAGAACGGATACTCGGCGTCTGGGAGCTCCGCCGGCGGTAGGTAACGCACCGGATGGAATCGCGCCTTCCCATCCGCCGTCGGGAAGTGGTCACCGAAGAGGAAGGGCGTCCCCTCATGCGTCGCGTCGGGTACCGGGTACTGCAGCCCCCCCACACGCTCGGCCAACCGCGCATGGCTCACCCCCCGCCAATTCGGTGTGACCCGCGCGATCTCGTCAAAGACCTCCGCCGCCGAGGTGTAGGGCGTGGGCACCCCGATCCGCCGCGAGAGCTCGAGCACGATGTCGAGGTCGGCCCGCGCCTCGCCGGGCGGCTCCACCGCCTTCCGCGAGAGCTGGATCCGGCGCTCCGTGTTCACGAAGGTCCCATCCTTCTCGGCGAAGCTCGACCCCGGGAGCACCACATCGGCAGACCGTGCGGACTCGGTGAGGAAGAGATCCTGCACCGCCAAGAACTCGAGCCCCAAGAACCACTCTTCGGCATGGGCGACGTCCGGATCGGAGATGATCGGGTTCTCCCCCATGATGTAGAGCCCGCGCACCGGGGAGTCCTGCCCGACGATCTCCGTCACCTTCCGCCCGACCGTCGGGTCGAGCCGCTCCACCGGCACGCCCCATGCCGCCGCCATCTCCGCCCGCACCGCCGGGTCGTCCACCCGCCGGTAATCGGTGAAGGCGAAGGGGATCGCCCCCATATCGCTCGACCCCTGCACATTGTTCTGCCCGCGGATCGGGATCATCGGCGCCCCCCACCGCCCGATCATCCCGCAGGCGAGCATCAGGTTGAGGAGCGAGGTGACGATATCGGTCCCCGTATGGTGCTGCGTCAGCCCCATCGCCCAGAGGGTCGCCGAGCGAGGGCCGCGCGCATAGCGCTCGGCGGCGCGGCGGATCGTGTCGGCCGGGATCCCCGTGATCTGCGCGGCGAGCTCTGGGGTGTAGGGGCGGACCGCCTCGCGCACGGCATCGAAGTCATGGGTGCGCTGGGCGATGAAGTCTTTGTTCGCCAGCCCCGCCGCGAGCACATGGTGCAGCATCGCGTTCAGGAGGGCGACATCGGTCCCCGGGACCATCTGGAGGTGGATATCGGCGCGGGCTGCGAGCTCGATCCGCCGCGGGTCGGCGACGATGAGTGTCGCGCCGCGCTTGAGGGCCCGTTTGATCGCCGCCCCGAAGACGGGGTGGCTCTCCGTGGTGTTGGCCCCGAGGAGGAAGATCACCTCGGACACCTCCTCCACCTCGCGCATCGACCCCGAGGCTGCGCTGGTGGCCATGGCGCGCTGCATCGCGCTCACGGAGGAGGCGTGGCAGAGGCGGGTGCAGTGGTCGACGTTGTTCGTGCCGAGCCCGGCGCGGAAGAGCTTCTGGAGGACGTAGTTCTCCTCGTTGGCGCACTTGGCCGATTGGAAGACGGCGAGGGAGCCGCTGCCATGGGTGTCGCGGAGGCGGAGGAGTTGCTGCGCGGTGAGATCGAGCGCCTCCTCCCAGGTCGCTTCGCGGAAGGGGGCGAACCATTCGGGGGGGGTGGCGATCCGGTCACGTGGGTCCCCGAGGGCGGCATCGGCGTCATGCCGTGCGCCGGTGAGGGGGGAGCGCATCGACTCCGCGCCGGCATCGATCCGCCGGAGCGGGTTCGTGCGCGGGCGGTGGTCCTTGGCGGCGCGGCTTTCCGTCTCGACCGTGGCCCAGGGCCCTTCGCGTCGGCCCCAGGCGGGATCGATCGTCGCGTCGGTGCTCGGATC
>JBMTXT010000135.1:0-4447 GCA_049453775.1 Gemmatimonadaceae bacterium
CCGACCGGGAGGGGCCCCGGCCACTGTGGCCGCGCTGTGTATCTTTCCGGGATGACCACACGTCGCGCCCTCGTCACCGGAGGAGCCGGATTCATCGGCTCCCATGTCACCGACGCGCTCCTGACCGATGGCTGGGCCGTCACCGTCCTTGATGACCTCTCGAGCGGGAAGCGAGAGCAGATCCCCGCCGAGGCGCGCTTCGTCCACACTGACATCCGTTCTGCAGAGGCAGCCGCCACGGTGCGTGACGGGGCCTTCGACCTGATCTGTCACCTCGCCGCCCAGATGGATGTGCGGAAGAGCGTCGCCGACCCCGGCTTCGATGCCGACGTGAACATCAAGGGGTCGCTCAATCTCATCGAGGCGATGCGCGCCTCAGGGCGGCAGACCCGCTTCGTCTTCGCCTCGACCGGGGGGGCGGTGTACGGGGATCTCGTCACCCCGCCGAATCTCGAGACCTTCCCCAAGGATCCTGACTCCCCCTACGGGATCGCGAAGTACGCGGTGGAGCTCTATCTCGGCTACTACGCGCGCATCCACGGCCTCGATTACGTGGCGCTCCGCTTCGCGAACGTCTACGGGCCGCGTCAGGATCCGCATGGGGAGGCCGGGGTCGTCGCGATCTTCTGTCAACGCCTCAAGGCGGGCGCCCCGCTCACCGTCTTCGGGGATGGGGGACAGACGCGCGACTACGTCTACGTCGGGGATGTCGCGCAGGCCCATCTCCGCGCGGCCGCGCTGCCGGCGCTCCCCGCCGGTACGGTCGATGTCCGCGCCTTCAATCTCGGCACGCAGGTGGAGACCTCGGTCCTCGACCTCGCCGCGGCGCTGATGCGCGGGACGGGCCGACAGGTGCCGGTCGAGCATGCCCCGCCGCGTGCCGGTGAACAACGGCGGTCGGTCGTGTGTATCGACAAGGCCCGCACCGCCCTCGGGTGGAGTCCGGCGATGCCGCTGGACGAGGGGCTCCGCCGTACCTTCGACTGGTTCAACGCCCGGTGATCCTCGCGCAACTCACAGCCGCCGTCCCGTCCTCGCCCATCGAGCTGATCCTCGCCAGTTCGGGGGTCACCCTCGCGGTCCTCGCGGTGCTCGCGGTCCTCTCCCTCCTCTCGTGGGCGGTGATGCTCTCGAAGTGGCGGACCTTCCGCGTGGTGGAGCGCACGGGGCGCGAGTTCCACGCCGAGTTCAGCGGGTGCCGGTCCTTCGGTGAGGCCGAGGGGCTCCTGCTCGCCCGCGGGGAGGAGGGGGCCCATCCCCGCATCCTCCAACGCGCGGTGCGTTTCCTCGACGATCTGCGCACTGGGGCCGCGGGACACCGCAGCGACGCCCTCTCCGCCTCGCAGGTCGAGGCGCTGCGCCTCGTGCTGGACGCGGAGACCAACGCGGAGCGCGATCGTCTGGGCACCTATATCCCGTTCCTCGCCATGGTGGGGTCGGTGAGCCCACTCCTCGGGCTTCTGGGGACCGTGCTGGGCGTGATCAGCGCCTTCCTCGGCGTGGCGCGCGGCGGGTCGGGGAATCTCGCGGCGGTCGCGCCCGGCGTGGCCGAGGCCCTCGTCGCGACCGCCTTCGCCCTCGCCGTCGCGATCCCCGCGTACTTCGGCTACAACATCTTCGCGGCGCGCCTCAATCGGCTCGACGGGGAGCTCGATGCCTTCGGGACCGAGGTCATCGCGCTGATCGCGCGCGAGGGGCGCCTCTAGGATGCGGCGTCGCGCCCGCGGGGAGCGGACGCCACTCAATGCGGAGATCAACGTCGTCTCGCTGATCGACGTCATGATGCTCCTCATGATCATCTTCATGATCACCGCCCCGATGATGCAGGGCGGGGTCGATGTCTCGCTCCCCCGGGCGGAGGCGCGTCCCCTCGACGCGAAGCGTCCCCTCGTGGTCTCGATCACGCGGGAGGGGCGCATCTACCTCGATGAGGTCCGCGTCTCGCTGGGCGAGTTCCGCAGCATGTTTCGCGCGCTGGCCGAGCGGTCGGGGCAGGGGGGCGTGTACCTGCGCGCCGATCAGCGCGCCGACTACGGCCAGGTGGTGCGGGTGCTGGCGATCATGCGCGCCGCCGGGGTCGGCGATGTCGGCCTCGTGACGGAGCCGGAGGACGTCGAGAAGTGAGTGTCGCGCTCCGCGGCTCCTCCGAGCTGCGTGGTCCGCTCCTCCTCTCGGCGATCGCGCATCTCGTCGCGATCCTTGCGCTCCTCGTGGTGCGCACCGGGGCCCCGCCGGCCCTCCCGGTGATGTACGAGGTGAATCTGGTGGCGGCTCCCGCAGGGGAGCGGGCGGCCGGCGTCGTGCGCGAACCGGTCCCCGAACCGGCGACGCCGCCGGCGGAGCAGGCCGCTCCCGCTCGGGTGGAACGGAACGATCCGGGGAAGACCGCGCCGATCAAGGCGCCGACCCCGAAGGCGCCGACGCGCGCCACGCCATCGCCTGCCGTGCCAGCGACGGCGGCACCCGCCTCCCGCGCGCCCACGGCGGGTGGAGGGGCCATCGGGGGGACAGGGACCGACGTCGCCACGGTCCGCACCGAGGGGATCCAATTCCCCTTCCCTGGATACCTGCAGAACATCGTCCGACAGATCGCGCTCAACTTTCGGCCACGCAATCCGGGGGTGCTGACCGCCGAGGTCCTCTTCTTCATCCATCGGGATGGGAGTGTGTCGGGCTTTCGGTTCGTGCAGCGCAGCGGGAACTTCGCGTTCGATGTGGAGGCGGAGGGGGCGGTGGAGGCGGCGAAGGGGGCCTTCGGGCCCCTCCCCAAGGGGTTCGGGGATGACCTCCTCCCGGTGACCTTCCGCTTCGATCCGGCGCGGTTGCGATGAGCGGCTTGGTGCACCGGTGCGGTGCGGTCTTCGTCGTGGGGCTCGGCGTGATGGTCGGGATCGCGTTGGGGCCGCAGAGGCTCGCCGCACAGGAGCCTGGGGTGCGCATCGGGCTCACCTACACGCCGGGCTCGCAGCCGGGGATCTATCTCCTCCCGGTGCGCGGGGTCGATGGGGATTCGATTCGCCGGATCATCGGCCGCGACCTGGCGTTCGGGCATCGGCTCACCGTGATCTCCCCAGACTCGGGGGCGGTGCCGCCGGCCGGTCGTCTCAATTACCCGCTGTATGCGCGTCTCGGGGCGGCGGGGGTCGTCCAGGTGGTGCTGCAGGCCGATGGGAGTGCCCAGGTCACGCTGCACGATGTGGTGGCGGCGCAGGCGCAGGAGTCGCGGCGTTTCACGTTGCCAGGGCCACCCTTCTCGCCGGCCTGGCGGCTCGCGGTCCATGGGATCGCCGACGCCGTCGAGGAGTGGGTGACGGGGACGCGCGGGATCGCCGCCTCGCGTGTGCTCTTCGTCCGGGGCGGGGTGCTCTGGCAGATCGATAGCGATGGGGCGAATGAGCAGCCGGTGCCCGGGGTCGGAGCGGCCCTGGGGCCCGCCTGGCATCCCGATGGTCGATCGATCGCCTTCGCCCGGATGCGCGAGGATGGGACTTCGGTCGTGGTGCGGGAGCTCGCGAGCGGCGCCGAGCGGCGCGTCCCGACCTCGGCCCCGCTCAGTCTCTCACCCGCCTTCTCGCCGGATGGGCGATGGCTCGCCTTCGCCGCCGGGGAGTCGGGGACCGATCTCTATCTGGCCCCTCTCGGCGCCTGGGAGGAGCCGCCCCTACGGGTCACCGTCGGGCGGGGATCGACGAATGCGCAGCCGACCTTCGCCCCGGATGGCCGGCGCCTCGCCTTCACGACCTCCCGGCTCGGGCGCCACGAGATCTACCTGACGGATGCGGATGGGGCGAACCCCGAGTTGCTGACTTCGACCGTGATGACGGAGGCCCCTTATCGGGCCGATCCGGCCTGGTCCCCCGATGGGAGGTTCGTCGCCTTCTCGACGCAGATCGATGGGCGCTTTCAGATCGCCACCATCACGCTCCGCGATCGGACCGTGCGCCAGTACACCACCGAGGGGATCAATGAGGACCCCGCGTGGGCCCCGGATGGGCGTCACCTGGTCTTCACCTCCTCACGGACCGGAACGCGGCAGTTGTGGGTATTGGATACGGAGTCAGGGCGGGTGCGCCAGCTGACGCGCGGGGTAGCCGCGCGCATGGGGGCGTGGTCGCCGCGGCTGCTGGGGACCCCCTGACCCGATTAGCTTTCCCCGTCGTGGACCTTCCATCCCATCGGAGTGCCCCCGTATGACGTTCCCCCGTTCGCTCTTCCTCTCCCTCGCCGCCCTCGTCGTCCTGTCGGCGTGCAATCGTGTCACCCCAAAGACCGAGCCGGCGCCAGCACCAGCGGCTGCTGCGGCCCCGGAGGCCGCTCCGGAGGCGGCGCCGGCGCCTGCGGTGGCGCCCGTCGCGGCGGCCCCGACCGCCCCCGCCGCTGGCGCGACCTCGACGGCGGTCGGTGAGCGCCTCGCTGGCGCCACGGGGACCGCCGGTGGGCGGGATCT
>JBMTXT010000136.1:0-4393 GCA_049453775.1 Gemmatimonadaceae bacterium
TGCCCCCCAACCCGCAGGGCCTCCGCCAGGAGTTGCTCATCGATGGCCAAGTTGGTTGCCATGTGTGAAAACTTACACAATGAGACCAACACCGGCAAGCTGGGGACGACCTTCGTGAGGATACCCGACACGCGGCGGTGCGCCGGCCGTGCACACGCCGCCATCTGCCCTGCCGGCTACCGCACCCGCCGGATCTGGCTGACCAGGTCGAAGCCGGCATCGAAGCTGAGGATGTCACGCACCCCGTGCCGCTCCATCACCGCCACATGCAACGCATTGCGTGCCGACAGGGCGGGGACCCCCTCCAGTACCCCCACGGCGCGGAGCACGTCCCGCCGTTCCACGGGATGCACCTCACTCACCAGCCCGGTCAGCACCTCCAGCGCGGCGCGCATGGCATCCACCCGGCGGATGGCCTGATACCGGTGCACGATCTCCTGCAGCACCTCGGCGCTGGTGACCAGGCTCGCCCCCTGCGCCACCGCCTGCTCCAGCAGCACCCGCGCGCGCTCCTTCAGCGGATGCGGCTGCCCGACCAGGTACATCGGGATGTTGGAATCGACGAAGATCACGGGGCGCCCGGCGACGAGGCGTCGTCCGACGGCAGCGCCTCCAGATACCCCCGCTCGATCACGCGCAGCAGGTCGTCCATCTCCGCCGTGGGATAGGCGTGGCGCGCCGCCTCGCGGATAAGCGCCAGCTTGCGCCCGGTCTCATAGGGTGAGCCCGCCCCCCGCGCCTGCCGCAGCGCCTGCCTGACCCAGTCGGCCACCGTCATCCGGTGCGCCTTGGCCACGGCCCGGAGCTCGTCGAATTCCTCGTCTTCCAGGAGGACCTGCAGGCGTTGAGTCATGGCATGAGTATGCCATGAGTTTCTACAATGAGCAAGGATGAAGGTCCCGTGCCGGACCATTGCCGCGGCGCATATCCGTCGCCCCCCCACCCCCCACCGACAGCAACAGAAAAGCCCGGACCGACTCGCGTCGGATCCGGGCTGTTTCGTTCCAAACTTACTTCCCATCGGGACGGCGGGATTCGAACCCGCGACCCCCTGAACCCCATTCAGGTGCGCTACCGGGCTGCGCTACGTCCCGTCCGCCGTGGTGCACGGACAGACGGAGGAAACTAGTCGAAGACCGGAACCAAAGCCACCCGACCCGTTCGGGAGCCCACGCGAGGTTCCCTCACGCCCTGATCCAAGTAACTTTCCCCTCGTATGATCGTCCGTCGCCCCCTCCTCGCCCTCGGGCTCGCCCTCCTCGCCGCCAGCGCCTCCCTCGAGGCCCAGCCGGCGTGCCGAGGAGCACGCTCGGGGCAGCCGAACCGGCCCACCGCCGCCGCGCGTGGCCCGGTGGCGGCGATCGGGGCCCGCGGGACCAACCCCTCGGGGCCCTTCGCGACCGTGAACCTGATGCGGCCGATCGATCCGACAGGGCGCGACTCGATCCTTGCCCTCTCCCGCTCCCTCCTTGGGGTGCGGTACCGCTGGGCGGGCTCCAATGAGAACGGCGTCGACTGCTCCGGCCTCGTGCGCTACGTCTTCGGCGCCCTCGGGATCGACCTCCCGCACAACGCCGCGCAACTCTCTAAGCGCGGCACCTCGGTCCCGGCCGACACGGCGCAGATGCAGCCCGGTGACCTGATCGTCTTCAGCCCCAAGAAGAGCAACCGGATCTCCCACGTGGGGATCTATATGGGCAATGGGACGATGCTCCACGCCTCCAGCTTCAACAAGCGCGTGGTCGAAGTCCCCCTCGCGACCTACCGGAGCCTCCGGCTCCGGGATGTCCGTCGCGTCGTCGCCGTCACGACGCCCGCCGCGAGCGAGATCGACGGCTAGTCGACCCGGGTGGCGCCCAACCCCATCAGCGCCCCCTCGACCCCCTCGCTGACCCACCGCAGCGTCTCGGGCGACACCGCGCGGCTCCGGCTCCCCCCCATCCGCACCCGCGCCGAGAAGACGATCGGATCGGCGAGCGCCACCGACCGGAGTCGGAGCGCCCCCGGGAGCCGCGTCACCATCGGACGCGCAGCGATCAGCACCGCATCCGACTCGGCGACCAGCGCGGCGAGCGCCTCGATATCCTCGGAGACGATCGCGAGCGCATCGGTGATCGCGCCGCTCCCGGGGAGGATCGGCCGGAGGATCGCCTCGACATCCGCCGCGGGATTGGGCCCCACCAGCGGAAAGGTGAAGAGCTCGGCCAACGAGAGCGGACGCCCATGGTCGGCGGGGTGCCCCGGCCGCACCCAGAGGTCGATCCCGAAGGCATAGGTGGGACCAACCCCGATCCCAGCGACGCGCGCCAGATCACTCGCGTCGGTGAGGACGAGGTCGAGCATGCCGTCGAGGAGCTGCTCGATGATCTGACGCGACGGCGCATGATGGAAGGCAACCTGCCACCCCGCGACGCGGTGCGCGAGCGCCGCCCGCGCGAGCGGCGCCCCGAGCAACACCGCCGCCGTCGGCCCGAACCCGATCTGCACCCCACTCGAGGCGGACCCCTGCGGCAACCGGTCGAACCCTTGCGTGATCGCCTCGGTGGTGCGCAGCGTCTGGCGCGCGACCGCCAAGAGTCGCTCCCCCGCCGGCGTCGACCGCCAGGGCCGACGCGCCCGCTCGAAGAGGGGCTCCCCCACCACGCGCTCCAAGGTCTGGAGCCGCCGCGTCACCGCGGGCTGACTGATCCCGAGGACCCGCGCCGCCCCGGAGGCGGTCCCGGCGTCCGCGATCGCGACGAGACACTGCAGGAGTTCGAGGCGCATCAGCGCAGAGCGAGTGTGCCCATCACGCCCCTCACGACACCCACGACTTCCGGTCGTCGGGGGGCACGAAGTTCGACAAGAACAGCCGCTCCTCCGCGGTCAGGCTCCCCGCCCCCTGTGCGGAGATCTTGTCGAGGATCCGGTTCACCTCGTCCCGCGTGAGCGCATGCACCCCGTCGAGCCGCAGCTCGCTCGGCCGCAACGACCCCACCCGCTCCGACACACGCGGCGCCTGCCGCATCCGTTGCTGGAAGCGCCGCTTGGCGGAGAACCGCTCGCGCAGCTGCAGGTAGATCCACGCGCCGAGATAGCCGCCCAGGTGCGCGAAGTCGGCGACCCCGCCCCGTGACCCGCCGAACCCGGAGTAGAGCGCGAGCGCGGTCGTGATCAACACGAGAAGCCACGCCTCCACGGGGATGATCCCCCAGATGTAGATCCGCTCCTTGGGCCAGAAGAGGGCGAAGGCGAGCATCACGCCGAAGACGCCCGCCGAGGCGCCGATCACGGCGTGCGATGGCGCGAGCACGAAGGTGAGCAGCGCCCCGGTGATCCCGCTCGCGAAGTAGAGCTGCGCGAAGTCGCGCGCCCCGATCCGCTGCTCCACCCGCGCCCCGAAGAAGAAGAGACCGAGCATGTTGAAGAAGAGATGCCCGAGCCCGCCATGCAGGAACATGTAGGTGACGATCGTCCACGGCCGCACGAGGATCGCCTGCGGGACGAAGACGAGAGGTTCGACGAGCGCGGGGGCGAGGACCTGCACGCCGAAGACCACGACGTTCGCGATGAGGAGACGCTGGACCCAGGGTGTCATCCTCAGGGAATCTAACGGAGGGACCCGGGGCATTCCGTTACTTTCCCGACGTGCCTCCTGCCCCGCTCCGTGAGCTCGCCGCGCTCGGCCTGCGCCTCGGCGCCACCGCCTTCGGCGGGCCCGCCGCCCATATCGCGATGCTGGAGGACGAGGTCGTGCGGCGGCGCGGCTGGATCACCCGCGAACGCTTCCTCGATCTCGTCAGCGCCTCAGGGATGATCCCCGGCCCGAACTCCACCGAGCTCGCGATGCACCTCGGGTATCTCCGCGCGGGGTGGCGGGGCCTCGTCGTCGCGGGACTCAGCTTCATCCTCCCGGCGATGGCGATCACCTGGGCGCTCGCCTGGGGATACCAGCGCTTCGGCGCCCTCCCCGCGCTCGGCGGCGTCCTCGCGGGGATCAAGCCGGTGGTCTTCGCCGTGGTGCTCCACGCGCTCTGGGGGCTCGGCGCCACCGCGATCCGCTCGGCGGTGACCTTCGCCATCGCCGCCGCGGCACTCCTCGCGACCTGGCTCGGGGTGCATGAGCTCGTGGTGCTCGCCGTCGCGGCGCTCGTGACCTGGACCGATCGCCGCGTGATCGCGGGAGGCGACCCGCTCGCGCACCTCTCGGGCGCGCTGGTGCCGGTCGCGCCGAGTACCTCGCGCGGGCTGCGCGGGGCGATCGGGAGCCTCGTGTTGATCGGTGGGGGCGCGACGACGGCGCCGACCCTCGGCGGGCTCTTCGCCGTCTTCGCGAAGGCCGGCGCCTTCCTCTTCGGAAGCGGCTACGTGCTCCTCGCCTTCCTCCGCACCGATCTCGTCGAGCGACTCGGCT
>JBMTXT010000137.1:0-4379 GCA_049453775.1 Gemmatimonadaceae bacterium
CCCGGGACGAGCACCCGGCGGGCGCGGGCCGGGGCCACCAATACCCCCCTCCCCGCCGCCCGGGCCCGACGGGGCGGCCCCGCGACCGCGGTCGCACGGGAGACCACCCACCGGCGCGCCCTGCGCCCCGAGGGGGCGGCCTGCTTCGCGGAGCCGGGGGAGGGCGAGATCGTTGTCGGCGGAGCGAAGCTCATCGGGTCGGCACAGTGGCGAGAGGACGGCGCCCTCCTGCAACACGGGTCGATCCTGCTCGAGGACGACCAGCCCCGCATCGCCCGCCTCCGCCCACCCGACACCCCCGCGACCCCGATCGCCCCGGCGGCCACGCTGACCGGGGCGCTCGGGCGCCCGGTCAGCTACGCCGAGGTGCGCGATGCCCTGGTCGCCAGCCTCGCCGAGGCGCTCGGGACCACCCCGCCCCCCCTCGATCCCTCGCGACTGCAACCAATCCACTACACTTTATTACAGGAGGTCGCCGATCCGAGCTGGACCTGGCGACGCTGACCCCGTCCGTCTCCCGCGGGCTCGCGATCCTGCTCATCTCCCACGACGCATCGGCCGTCGAGAGACTGGCGTCGCGCGTCCTCTCGATGTATCTCGGTCGGAGCGGCGTGCCTCACGCGCCCTGATCCCTCTCTCCCCCCACCCCGGCTCCCATGGCCCAGTCCAGCGATCGTCCCGCCGCGTACGCCGCGGCCGATGCCGCGCCGTACACCACCGACACCCGCTTCTTCGGTCATCCCCGTGGCCTCTCCACGCTCTTCTTCACGGAGATGTGGGAGCGGTTCTCGTACTACGGGCTGCGCCCCCTGCTCGTCCTCTTCATGGCGGCCGCCCTCGCCGACGGCGGCTTCGGTTTCGAGCGCACCCAGGCCTCGGCGATCGTCGGCATCTACGCCGCCTGCGTCTATCTCGCCTCTTTGCCCGGCGGGTGGATCGCTGACCGATGGCTCGGGTTGCGCCGCGCGATCTTCATCGGCGCGCTCCTCATCACCGGCGGCCATCTCGCGATCGGCCTCTCCGGCCTCGCCGGGGCGGCGCTCTCCCAGACCTTCTTCTTCCTCGGGCTCGTGCTGATCGTGCTCGGCACGGGGCTCCTGAAGCCGAACATCTCCGCGATCGTCGGCGATCTCTATCCGGCGGGGGGCGCGCGCCGCGACGCCGGCTTCTCGATCTTCTACATGGGGATCAACGTCGGTGCCTTCCTCGGGCAGCTGATCACCGGCTACCTCGGCGAGCGCGTCAGTTGGCACATGGGCTTCGGCGCCGCGGGCATCGGGATGGCGGCCGGACTCCTCTGGTTCTGGCTCAGGGCCGGCGCGACCTTGGGCCCGATCGGGCAGGACATCGTCCGCGACCCCGATCCCGCGGTGCAGGCGCGGCAGGAGGCCAAGGTACGCACCGCGACCTTTGGTGGGGTCGGGATCGTCGCCCTGCTCTTCGTCCTCGCCTCGCTCGGGATCGTGACCCTCGATCCCGTCGCGATCGGTGGGGCGATGACCTTCGTGCTCGTCGGCCTCGCCGTCGCCTTCTTCGCCTTCATGTTCCTCTTTGGCGGACTCACGGGCGACGAGCGCAAGCGCGTCGCGGTGATCTTCGTCCTCTTCGTCTTCGCCGCCATCTTCTGGGCCGCCTTCGAACAGGCGCCCACCTCGCTCCAGCTCTTCGCCAACGACTTCACCGATCGCACCATCCTCGGGTTCGAGATGCCCGCGACCTGGTTCCAGTCGGTGAACTCGGCCTTCATCATCGTCCTCGCCCCCGTCTTCGCGGCGCTCTGGGTCGGGATGGCGAAGCGCGGAATCGAGCTCTCCAGCCCCAGCAAGTTCGCGCTCGGCCTCGGCTTCGCCGGCCTCGGCTTCCTCCTCATGGTCTTCGCCGCCAACGAGGTCGTGCGGAGCAACGGCACCGTGCTCGTCTCCCCCTGGTGGCTCATCCTGAGCTATCTCCTGCAGACGGTCGGGGAGCTCTGCCTGAGCCCCGTGGGGCTCTCATCGATGACCAAGCTCGCGCCGCGACGCTATGTGGGGCAGATGATGGGGATCTGGTTCCTCGCCGCCTCGGTGGGGAACCTCGTGGCCGGCCTCGTCGGAGGGCATGTCGATCCGACGAAGCTCGAGCAGACGCCGGCGGTCTTCAGCGGGACCGCGATCGCCCTCTTCGGGGCCACGCTGATCCTCGGGCTGATGATCGTCCCGATCCGCCGGATGATGGTCGGCGTCAAGTAGGGCGCTGGTCCGGACCGAGGCGCCCCCCGCCCCCATCGCCGGGGCGGGGGGCGCTAGTTTTGTAGGATGCTGTACGTCTGCATCCCGACCCATGACGAGGGCCCCACGATCGGGGTCCTCCTCTGGAAGATCCGTACCCTCTTCCAGGAGTATCCTCGCGAGTACGAGGTCCTCGTCTACGATGACGCGAGCACCGACGCGACGCGCGAGGTGCTGGCGCCCTACGCCAAGGTCATGCCAGTGACGGTCCTGGGGGGCGGGACGCAGGTGGGCTATGCGCGCGCCGTCGATGCGCTGCTCCGCGAGGCGTCGCAGCGGACGCGCTATCCGCGGCGCGATGCGGTCCTCCTCATGCAGGGGGATTTCACCGATCTCCCCGAGGGGATCCCCGAACTCGTGAAGCGCTTCGAAGGGGGCGCGGACGTGGTGGTCGCGGAGCGCACCGTGGCGGAGACGGCACCGGAGTCGATCCGCACGTTGCACGGCCTCGTGCGCTGGCTCCCCCGCCTCTGGCCGATCCGCGCCGCCGTCTCCGTCCCTGGCGTGCAGGATCCCTTCGGGACCTTCCGCCTCCTGCGCATCACGGTCGTCCGCGACATGCTCAAGGCGGGAGGCGATCGCCCCGCGTCGAACGCCGGGTCGCCCTGGCAGGCCAACCTCGAGCTGCTCCAGGCCGCTGCCGCGCAGGCGCGGCGGATCGAAGTGGTGCCGGTCCCCACGCGTTTCGATCTCCGTGAGCGCGAGACGCGCCGCGATCCCTGGCCCGATGCCTGGGCCCTCGCGCGCGCCGCGTGGGCCGCCCGTCGGCGCCCGCGGCCGCGACCCGTCGCGTGATCCCTCGCGTCGCCGCGCACCGTCGCCGCGGCGTCGGACGCGTGGCAGGCGTCGGGATCGGCCTGCTGGTGGCCCTCGTGGGCGGCGGCCTACCGCTCGGGGCGCAAGGGAGTGAGCGCGGGCGGCTCGCCGTCCCGTTCGAGACCGGTGAACAACTGACCTACGACGTGAAGTTCGGGGCCATCAAGGTCGGCTCGGCCCGGCTCGCCGTCTTGGGCATCACCCCCATCCGCGATCGCAGCGCCTGGCACATCCGATTCGACCTCAGCGGCGGCACCTTCTTCTACCAGGTGAACGACGCATATGAGAGCTGGATGGATGTCACCACGCTCAACTCGCTGCGCTTCCGGCAGGATCAGGACCAAGGTGCACGCGAGCGGGAGCGCGTCTTCGAGATCTTCCCTGAGCGTGCCGTCTTCCTGGAGACCTGGAAGCAGAATCGCGAGGTCGCCTCGGTGCGCGAGCCGCTCGACGATGGCTCGTTCCTCTACTTCATCCGCACCGTCCCGCTCGAGGTCGGTCGCACCTATGCGTTCAACCGCTACTTCAAGCCCGACCGGAACCCGGTGATCATCCGGGTCCTCCGTCGGGAACGGATCCAGGTCCCCGCCGGCACCTTCAACACGATCGTCATCCAACCGATCATCAAGACGCGTGGTATCTTCGCCGAAGGGGGCCAGGCCGAGCTCTGGATGACCGACGACGAGGACCGGATGATGGTGCAGATGAAGTCGCGGATGTCGGTGGGGAGCCTGAGCCTCTTCCTACGCACCTACCGCCGGAATGGGTCCGGCGTCATCCGAGGCACCCCATCGCCATGACCCAGGACCGCCGACCACCGCGCGAAGCCGATCTCTCCACGGTGCGCACCATCCCGGTCGCGACGCGCCCGAACAAGGTGCGCGCGGAGGAGTTCGCCACGGCCCCTGGAGGCGACCGCTCCTTCGCCGCCTTCCTCCGGGCCCTCCCCGACTCGCTCAAGGCGCACGACTTCCGCCTCGTCGTCGACGCGGTGGTCTCGGCCGCACGCCGCAAGAAAGGGGTGATCGTCATGCTCGGCGGCCATGTGGTGAAGACGGGGATCGGCCCGATCCTCGTCGACCTCATGCAGCGCGGGGTGATCACCCATCTCGCGATGAACGGCTCCGCCGCGATCCACGACTATGAGATCGCGCGCTTCGGCGGGACATCAGAGGATGTGGCCGCCGGCCTCAAGGATGGCACCTTCGGGATGGCGGAGGAGACGGGGCGTGGCCTCAACGAGGCGTTCACGCAGGGGATGCAGCACGGGTGGGGGATGGGGGAATCGGTCGCGCG
>JBMTXT010000138.1:0-4323 GCA_049453775.1 Gemmatimonadaceae bacterium
CAGACCCCCGACCCCTTCGCCGTCTGGCTCCTCGAGCGCGGGCTCAAGACGCTCGCAGTCCGCGTCGAGCGGAGCAATGCGTCGGCGATGGCGATCGCGACCTGGGCGTCGACCCGCCCGGAGTTTCGACGCGTCCACTACCCCGGCCTCCCGTCCCATCCCGATCATGCGATCGCGGCGGCCACGCTCGACGGCTTCGGCGGGATGCTCGGCCTCGAACTGGCGGGGGGCGGCCCCGCCGCCGATCGCTTCCTGCAGCGCCTCCAGCTCGTCACGCACGCCCCGAGCCTCGGTGGGGTGGACACCCTCGTGAGCGAGCCGCGCTTCACCTCGCACAGCAAGGTGCCCCCGGCGGAGCGCGCCGCGATCGGGATCCCGGATGGCTTCCTGCGCTTCAGCATCGGACTCGAGGCCGTCGACGACCTCATCGCCGACCTGACCCAGGCGCTCGCGTGAGCGCGATGGTCCGCTTCACCCGCGTGACGAAGCGCTACCCGAAGGACGTCACGGCGCTCGATCAGGTGGCGTTCGGTCTGGACCGCGGGGAGTTCGCCTTCCTCACCGGCCCGTCCGGGGCCGGCAAGAGCTCGATCCTCAAACTGATCTTCCTCGAGGAACAGCCCACCACGGGGGAGGTGAAGGTGATCGGCCGGAGTACCGCCGCCCTCGCCGGGAAGCAGATCCCGGTGCTACGCCGGAAACTCGGGGTGGTCTTCCAGGATTTCCGCCTCCTCCCCGATCGCACCGCTGCCGAGAACGTGGCCTTCGCCCTCGAGGTCACCGGCGCCCCCGCCTCGCGGATCGACCCCAAGGTGATGCGCGCCCTCACGCAGGTGGAGCTCCTCGGGAAGGCGGATGCGCGTCCCCATGAACTCTCCGGGGGGGAGCAGCAGCGCGTCGCGATCGCGCGCGCCCTCGTGAACGACCCCCTCCTCCTCCTCGCCGACGAGCCGACCGGGAACCTCGATGAGCGCTCCGCACGGAGCATCCTCGACCTCCTCTGCGAGATCCACCGCGCCGGCACCGCCGTCCTGATGGCGACGCACGACCTCGACCTCGTCCGCGCCACCGCGTTCCGCACCCTTGAACTGCACGAGGGGCGCCTTGTCTTCGACTCGGGGTCGATCCCGTCGGAGACGATGGCGACCCGCCCGGGTGGATCCCCGACATGAGACTCGCCTTCCGCGAGGCGCTCCTCGCCTTCCGACGCGCCCCGATGCTGAGTGCGCTCAGCATCACGACGATCGCCTTCTCCCTCTTCGCCTTCGATCTCTTCGGGCTCGTGGCGCTCAACCTCCGCTCCGCGCTCCGCCAGGTGGAATCCCGCGTCGAGATCCGGGCCTTCGTGGCGGAGGGGACGCGCGCCGATGCGGCGAGCGCGGCGGTGGGCGATGTCCAACGCTTCCCCGAGGTGGAACGCGTCACCCTCGTGAGCGAGGCCGAGGCGCTCGATCGTGCGCGCCGCGAACTCGGGGAGTTCGAGGACGTCTTCGACGCGGGGATCCTCCCCGCCTCCATCGAGGTGCGGCTCCGCGAGGGATTCCGGGATCCCGCGCAGGTGCGGGCGGTCGCCGAGCGACTCGCGACCTACGACTTCATCGATGACATCCGCTATGGCGAGGAGTGGGTCGAGAAGCTCTACCGCCTGCGCACCATCGCGACCCTCGTCGGCCTGACCCTCGGCTCCACCTTCGCCTTGGTCTCGATCATCATCATCGGATCGACGATCCGCATGGCGGTCCTCGCGCGCGCCCGCGAGATCCAGGTGATGCGCCTGGTCGGGGCGACGCGCGGCTTCATCCGCGCCCCCTTCCTGATCGAAGGCCTCCTGAAGGGGCTCCTCGGCGGGGTCATCGCCCTCGGGCTCTCCTTCCTCACCTATGCGACGCTGGGGCGCTTCGTGCTCCAGGCCGAGTTCTTCGGGATCGGGCACAGCCTGCTCGGGCTCCTCGCCGGGGCCCTGATCGGATTCCTTGGCAGCGCCTACTCGGTCGATCGGCATCTGCGCCGCGTGGCCTGACGGCATGGGCGCTCGCTCGAAGGTCGCGCACGGGATCGGCGGGCTTACCCTCCTCCTCGGCCTGGTGGGGGCGCTCGAGGCCCAGGCGCGACCGACTCCCCGCACGACGACGACCCCCCCCTCCGCCCGGCAGAGCGCGGAGCGGCTGCGCCAGGAACAACTCCGACTGGAGCGACTGCGCCAGGAGCGCAGCGAGCTCGAGCAGCGGATGCAGCGTCTCCAGTCGAGCGCTCGGGATGTCTCCGCGGAGCGGGCGAATCTCGAGCGGCAGGCCACGGCGACCTCGCGCGTCGTCCGCTCCCTCGATCAGCAGCTGGGATCGCTGTACGACGAGGTCGAGAACGTGAACATGGGGCTCGCGCGCACGCAGGACGAGTTGCGGATCAAGCGCGCGGTCCTGCGGTACCGCGTCCAGGAGATCTACAAGCGCGGGCCCCTCTACTCCGTCGAGGCCCTCCTCTCCGCCCAATCGATCGGGGCCCTCGTCGCGCGCTACAAATACCTCCACCTCGTGGCCCAGCGCGATCGGGCGCTCGTGCAGCGGGTCGAGGCGCTCACCGGCCAGATCGACTCCCAGCGATCGCTCCTCGTCCGCCTCCAGACCGATGTGGAACTGAATCGCCGGCAGAAGGCCGAGGAGGAGCAGCGGCTCCGGCGCCTCGAGCTGCAGCGCGGACGCACCCTCGCGCAGATCCAGGCCCAGGCGAAGCAGGCCGAGAGTCGGCTGCGCCAGGTGCAGCGGGACGAGCAACGGATCGCTGGCGTGATCACCGCCCTCGAAGCCGCCCGTCGACGGGCCGAGGCGCGCCCCAACGCCGCCCCCGCCCCCCGCTCCGTCACGACTAGCGACCTGGGTCGCCTCGATTGGCCGGTCGATGGGCAGATCGTCTACCGCTTCGGGCGACTGGTGAACCCCAACAACACCTCGATCCGGTGGAACGGGATCGGGATCGGGGCCGCCGAGGGGACGCCGGTGAAGGCCGTCGCCGCGGGCGAGGTGGTCTTCGCCGAGCCGTCCGGGACCTACGGCCTCACCGTGCTCGTCCAGCACGGCGGAGGCGCCTACTCGCTCTACGCGTCGCTCGCCTCCGCCCGCGTGCGGCGCGGCCAGCGCATCACCAAGGGTGAGGTAATCGGGACCGTCGGGCAGGCCGACCCCGATCTCCCGCCGCGACTCCACTTCGAGATGCGCCCGCGTGATGGGATCGCGGTCGACCCGCTCGAATGGCTCCGAGGACAGCGATGAGCACGACACGCAAGAGCGGGCCGGCGGCGAAGCGGCCGATGCGCGGGACCGTCGAACTCGGCCCACTCGGGGCGCATGTCTCGAGCGCTGGCGGCGTCGACAAGGCCCCCGCGCGCGCCGACGAGATCGGCGCCTCGGCGATGCAGCTCTTCACCAAGACACCCAACCAGTGGAAGGAGCCGGCGATCGATGCGGCGACGGCCGCAGCCTTCCGGACGCAGCTCGAGGGGAGCGGGGTCCGCTTCACCACCGCGCACGACTCCTATCTGATCAACCTCGCCTCACCCGACAATACGTTGCGCGCCCGCTCGCTCGATAGCTTCCGGCGCGAGCTCCAGCGGTGCCATGCGCTCGGCCTGCAGGCCCTCGTCTCGCATCCCGGCAACTATATGGACGATCGCGCGAGTGGGCTGGCGCGGAACGCCGACGCGATCACGGAGGCATTGGAGGCCGAGGTAGGCCCCACGCGGCTCTGCATGGAGCTGACGGCCGGTCAGGGCACAGTGCTCGGGTCGACCTTCGAGGAGATGGCCGCGCTGCTCGCGCGCATCCCCGCCGGCCTGCAGTCACGCCTCGGCGTCTGTCTCGACACCGCGCACATCTTCGCCGCGGGCTACGATCTGGTCCACGATTATGACGGCGTCTGGCAGCGCTTCGATGACCTGATCGGCTACGACCGGCTTGGCGTGCTCCACCTGAATGATTCCGCGATCCCACTCGGCGGAAGGAAGGATCGCCATGCACTGATCGGTGAGGGACAGATCGGCGACGAACCGTTCCGTCGGATCATGACCGACCCGAAACTCCGCGGGGTCCCGAAGATCCTCGAGACCCCGAAAGGCGACGACATGGTCACCAACGACCGGCGGATGCTGGAGAAGCTCCGCCGGTTCGCTGGGACCTAAGACTCAGAGCGCGCCGGCAATCGTCACCGGCACGGAGAAGGGACCGAAGTCATCGTGGTTCTCCTCGATGTGGAAGAGCCCGAAGCGGACGGTCACCGTCCCGGCAGTCGCCCCCTGCAGCGTGCCGGTGAATGCCCCGGTCCGCGCGAAGG
>JBMTXT010000139.1:0-4229 GCA_049453775.1 Gemmatimonadaceae bacterium
CGGTTCCTCACCGCCCTCCGCGGCCTCGATGATCCGGAACAGAAGCGCAAGGCGATCGGGCACACCTTCATCGACGTCTTCGAGGATGCCTCGTCGGTGGCGGGGCAGTCGGCGGAGTTCCTCGTGCAGGGGACGCTCTATCCCGATGTGATCGAGTCGGTGAGTGCGAAAGGCGGGCCGAGTGCGACGATCAAGACGCATCACAACGTGGGCGGGCTCAAGCCCGATATGACGTTCCAATTGATCGAGCCGCTCCGAGAGTTGTTCAAGGACGAGGTGCGGAATGTCGGGCGGGAGTTGGGGCTCCCCGAGGAGATGGTCGGCCGGCATCCCTTCCCGGGGCCAGGGCTCGGGATCCGCGTGCTCGGGGCGGTCGATCCCGTGAACGTCGAGACGCTGCGACGGGCCGACGCGATCTATCTCGAGGAGATCCGCGCCGCGGGGCTGTACCACGAGATCTGGCAGGCCTTCGCCGTCTTCCTCCCGGTGCGGTCAGTGGGGGTGATGGGAGATGGACGGACCTATGAGCATGTGATCGCGCTGCGCGCCGTCACGAGCACCGATGGGATGACGGCCGATTGGTACGCCTTCCCCACGGAGGTCCTCGCGCGGATCTCGAACCGGATCATCAATGAGGTGCCCGGGGTGAATCGCGTGGTGTATGACGTGAGCTCCAAACCGCCCGCGACGATCGAGTGGGAGTAGGGTGATGCGGTTCGCGCCGCTGCGGCCGACCGCGACCGAGTTGCGTGAGATGCTGCGGCTCGCCACCCCCATCGTCGCCGTGAATGTCGGGATGATGCTCATGGGGGTGGTCGACTCGCTGATGCTCGGCCGCGTCTCCGGTGCCGCGCTCGCCGCCGGTGTGTTGGGGAACTTCTACTTCTACCTGTGCGCGAGCTTCGGACTCGGGTTCCTGCTGGCGATCGACCCCGTGGTCGCGCAGGCGATCGGGGCGGAGGAGACACGTGGTGCGGCCCTCGGGGTCCAGCGGGGGGTGGTCATGGCGCTCGCGACGGCGGCGGTGATGGCGCTCCTCCTCTGGCCCGCGCCGTGGATGCTGGAGCTCCTGGGGCAGCCAGTGGATGTCGCCCCCGACGCAGGGGCCTTCGTCCGATGGAGTATTCCCGGCGTCTTTCCCTTCTTTCTCTTCGCGTTGAGCCGGCAGGCGCTGCAGGCCTTCGGCTCGGTCACGCCGGTCCTCTGGGCCGCCGTCGTGGGGAACGTCGCCAACGTCCTCGCGAACCGGGTGTTGATCTTCGGGGCGTTCGATCTCCCGGCCCTCGGGGTCGTGGGGGCGTCGATTTCGACGACGGTGTCACGCTGGGTGATGCTCGGTGCGATCCTCCTCTTCGCACGTCGTCGGCTGATGCGGTTGGTGCGGCCCTGGTTCCCGGAGGCGCTCTCCTGGGGGCCGCTCCGGGGACTCGCGGCCCTCGGGGCCCCGATCGGTCTCCAGTTCTTCGCCGAGGTGAATGCGTTCGGGCTCGTGACCATCATGATGGGGTGGGTCGGGACGAACGCACTCGCGGGGCATGAGATCGCGCTCAATCTCGCCTCGTTGACCTTCATGGTGCCGATGGGGGTCGCGGCGGCGGGGACGGTGATGGTGGGGCGCGCGATCGGCCGCGGGGATCCCGCGGCGGCGCGTCGGGATGCGGTCGCCGCCATGGTCGTCGGCATCGGCTTCATGGCGCTCACCGCGATCGCCTTCCTGGCGGTGCCCGGTCTCTTTGCCAAGGCCTATACGACCGATCCTGGGGTGATCGCCGTGGCGATGGCGTTGATCCCGATCGCCGGGATCTTCCAGGTCTTCGATGGGATGCAGGTCTGTGCGACGGGGGTCCTGCGTGGGGCGGGGGACACGCGCGTGCCGATGGCGATCCACATGGCGAGCTTCTGGCTCGTGGGGATCCCGTTGGGGTCGTGGCTCTGCTTTGGACGGGAGGGCGGGCCGGTCGCCCTGTGGTGGGGGCTGACGGCTGGGCTGGCGGCCGCCGGACTCCTGCAGCTCGTGCGGGTGCGTGCGCGATTCGGTGGGCCGCTCGAACGCCTGCGGATCTCGTGAGGGGGGCGCGCGCCACCGGCGGCCCGCACCGGGCCGCTTAGACGCCCTTCTCCTGCAGCAGGGCCATGAACTCGGCCGGGCTCTGGATCTCGAGGAGCCGTTGCGGCACATCCGCCTCCTTGGCGAACTGCGCGATCTTCCCGAGGACCGGGAGATACTGGTTGGAGACCTCGAGCGGCGGGGCGACGATCAGAAAGAAGCAGCGCGCCGGCTGATCATCGATCGACTTGAAGTCGAGCCCATCCGGCTTGCGGCCGAAGGCGACGCGCAGGGTACTGACCACGAGCGAGCGACAGTGCGGGATCGCGATCCCACGCCCGATCCCGGTCGACCCGAGGTTCTCTCGGCGCTTCAGCATCTTGAAGAGCGTCGCCTCGTCCTTCGCCTCGAGCCGGAGCAGGGCGATGAGCTCGTGGAGGATCTCGTCCTTGGTGGTCCCCTTCAGGTCGAGGGAGACGGCGTCCGGGCTGAAGAAGTCGCGGAGTTCCATCTTGCGAACCTAACCCGCACCCGAAATCAAGTCAAACCCTGTCGTTGCAAGGAGTTGCGTGCACTCCTAGCTTTCTCCGAATGCGGTTTCCGTACCCGACTGGGACCTCTGAGGTCCCGCTCTTCCTCGCCCCGATGGCGGGGGTGTCCGAGGCGCCGTTCCGGCGGCTCTGTCGCCTCTGGGGGGCCGATGTCGTAGTGACGGAGTTCCTCTCGGCGGAGGGGATCCGGCGGGAGAATGAGGCGACGATCTCCAAGCTGCGCTTCGGCCCCGAGGAGCGTCCGATCGGGGTGCAGATCTTCGGGGCCGATCCCGCGGCCATGCGCGAGGCGGCGGCGGCCATCACCGATGTCTTTCAGCCTGAGTACATCGACATCAACTTTGGCTGCCCCGTCAAGAAGGTCGTGCGGCGCAATGGCGGCTCAGGATGCCTCAAGGATCTCGACCTCGTGCAGGAGATCATCCGCGCGGTGGTGCAGGGGACGCATCTCCCGGTCACCTGCAAGATCCGCAGTGGATGGAGTGAGGAGATGCGCGATCCCGTCGCGATCGGGTTGCGTTGCCAGGACGCGGGCGTGGCAGCGATCGCATTGCATCCGCGCACGCGCACACAGATGTACACGGGGCATGCGCATTGGGATGAGATCGCGGCGCTCAAAGCCGCGCTCGCGATCCCCGTCATCGGCAACGGCGATATCAAGACCGCAGCCGATGCCCTGCGCATGCGTGAGCAGACCGGGTGCGACGGCGTCATGATCGCCCGCGGGAGCTTCGGGCAACCCTGGATCTTCCGGCAGGCGCGCGCGTTGCTCGACGGGCAGCCGATGCCGGCGATCCCCTCGACGGCAGAGCGCTTCGCGATCGCCCTCGACCATGCGCGGATGGTGCAGGCCTATGAGCTCGATCCGATCGGGGCGGCGATCGAGTTCCGGAAGCACCTCGGCTGGTACGTGAAGGGGCTCCCCAACTCCGCCGATCTGCGCAAGCAGCTCCATGCGGTGAATTCCTTCGATGAGGTCGAGGGGATCTTCGCGCGCTACCTCGAGAGCGAGTGGGCCCACGAGCCGGCTCGCGACTCGGCGCACGCCTCCCACGAGGACTCGCATGCGGCGTGATCGCGTGAAGGCGTTGCTGGCGGAGGTCGCCAGCGGACAGCGAACGGTTGACGAGGCGTTGTCGCAGCTCGACGGTGCCCCGGTGGAGGACCTCGGCTTCGCGACGGTCGACACGCATCGTGCGCTGCGCCAGGGCTACCCCGAGGTGGTCTTCGGGCAGGGGAAGACCCCCGCGCAGGTCGTGGCGATCGCGGAGCGGTTGGCGACGAGCGGGGATGGCTTTCTCGTCACGCGTGCGGAACCCGCGGTGCAGAGTGCGCTCGCCGCCCGATTCCCGACCGCCGAGATGAACGCGCTCGGACGGACGGTGCTGCTGCGCGCGACGCAGGCACGCGCGAAGGGCCAGCATCTGGTCGCCGTCGTGACCGCGGGGACGAGTGACCTCCCCGTCGCGGAGGAGTGCGCGGTCACGCTCGACGCGATGGGGCACCCGGTCCAGCGGATCACCGATGTGGGGGTCGCGGGGATCCATCGCATCTTGGCGCGTCGCGAGACGTTGGCCGATGCCGCCGTGGTGATCGTCGTCGCGGGGATGGATGGGGCGCTGCCGAGTGTG
>JBMTXT010000140.1:0-4037 GCA_049453775.1 Gemmatimonadaceae bacterium
CAAGGTGCCGGCGACGCAGATCGTCTCCTTCGCCTTCAAGCACCTTGGGTTGATGGTCACCATCAACCAGCGGCTCGACTTCGACCAGATCGAGCTCATCGCGAGCGAGTTCGGGTTCGAGGCCAAGCGCGAGGAGGAGTACGCTGCCGCCCCCGAGGTGGAGGAGAAGGACGCGGACACCGACCTGCAGCCGCGTCCCCCCGTGGTCACCATCATGGGCCACGTCGACCACGGCAAGACCTCGCTCCTCGACTATATCCGCAAGGCGAACGTCGTCGCGGGCGAGGCCGGTGGCATCACGCAGCACATCGGCGCGTATCATGTCTCGCTCCCCGATGGCCGTACCGTCACCTTCCTCGACACCCCGGGACACGAAGCCTTCACCGCCATGCGCGCCCGCGGCGCGCAGGTGACGGACATCGTCATCCTCGTCGTCGCGGCCGATGACGCGGTGATGCCGCAGACCATCGAGGCGATCTCCCATGCTAAGAACGCCGGCGTGCCGATGATCGTCGCGATCAACAAGTGCGATCTCCCCGCCGCGAACCCGATGAAGGTGCGGCAGGACCTCCTGCAGCACGGCGTCGTGCTCGAGGATTTCGGCGGCACCGTGCTCGCCTCCGAGATCTCGGCCAAGAAGGGGACCGGCGTCACCGAGCTCCTCGACCAGGTCCTCCTGCAGGCGGAGATCCTCGATCTCAAGGCGAATCCCGATCGTCGCGCCACCGGCTCGGTGATCGAAGCCCAGCTCGATCCGGGCAAGGGCGCCGTGGCGACGATCCTCGTGCAGAATGGGACGCTCCGCGTCGGGGACGATTTCATCTGCGGGCTCCACTCGGGCCGCGTCCGCGCGATGCTCGATGAGCGCGGCAAGCCGGTGAAGGAAGCCGGCCCGGCGATCCCGGTGCAGGTGCTCGGGCTCACCGGCGTCCCGATGGCGGGCGATCAGTTCATCGCCGTCCTCGATGCCGCCGAGGCGCGCGAGATCGCGCAGCGGCGGGAGCGGCTCGATCGTGAGGCGCGCAGCCGGCGCACCGCGAAGGGCGCGGTCTCCCTCGAGGACTTCATGGCCTCGACGGGCGAGGGGAAGCGGCAGCTCAAGCTCCTCATCAAGGCCGACCAGGGCGGTCCGGCCGAAGCGCTCGCCGACGCCTTGCAGCAGCTCAGCAACGAGGAGGTGCAGGTCGAGGTCGTGGCGCGCGCCGTCGGCGCGGTCACGGAGAGCGACATCCTCCTCGCCAAGGCCTCGGGCGCGATCATCATCGGCTTCCATGTGCGGCCCGACACCAAGGCCCGCGCCGCCGCCGATCGTGAGGGCGTCGAGATCAAGCTCTACCGCATCATCTACGAGGCGGTCGCCGACGTGCGTGCCGCGCTCGAAGGGCTCCTGCGTCCGGAGGAGAAGGAGGTCATCGTCGGCGAGGCGGAGGTCCGTGAGACCTTCAAGGTGCCAAAGATCGGCGTCATCGCCGGCTGCTTCGTCCGCTCGGGGATCATGAACCGGCAGGGCCGTGTGCGCGTGGTCCGCGATGGGATCGAGGTCTACGACGGCACGATCGGCTCGCTCCGCCGCTTCAAGGACGACGTGAAGGAGGTCAAGGAAGGGTATGAGTGCGGTATCGGAGTCGAGAACTTCAACGACCTCAAGGTCGGCGATGTGATCGAGCTCTACCGCACCGAGTCGGTGGCGCGGACGCTGCAGTCGGCGTCGGCCACCTGAGCGCGGCGTACCCCGGAGGGACCTGATGCCCCCACGTGATCCACGGCGGCAGGACCGCGTGGCGGAGGCCGTCCGCGAGGAGGTCGCTGCCTTCCTGTCCCACGGCCTGAAGGATCCGCGCGTCACCGGGCTGCTCACGGTGACAGCGGTCGAGATGGCGCGCGACCTCCGGCACGCCACGGTCTACGTGTCCGTCCTCGGGACCGAGGCCGAGAAGACCACCGCGCTCGAGGTCCTCGGCGGCGTGGCGGGGCATCTGCGGAGCCGGGTGGGGAAGGCCCTCCGCCTCCAGTTCGCCCCCGAGATCCACTTCCGACTCGATGAGTCGGTCGCGCGTGCGGCGCGGATCGAGACCCTCCTCGCCTCGCTGCATCAGCCCCCCGCTCCCGATGCCGCGCCGGAAATCGACCGGGACGACTGACGGGGTCCTCCTCGTCGACAAGCCGGTCGGCGTCTCCTCGCATGACGTTGTGAGCGCGGCGCGTCGCGCGCTGCACGAATCGCGGATCGGCCACGGGGGGACGCTCGATCCCTTCGCGACGGGATTGCTCGTGCTCCTCGTCGGGCGCGCGACGCGACTCCTCCCGCACCTCGCCGGGGAGCCGAAGGTCTATGAGGCGACGATCCGCTTCGGTGCGGAGACCGACACCGAGGATCATCTCGGCACGGTGACCCGTGAGGCGCCCCGTCCGACGCGCGCGGCCCTCCTCGCGGCCCTCCCGCGATTCGTCGGCGCCATCGCGCAGGTCCCCCCCGCCTATTCGGCCAAGCGTGTCGATGGCGAGCGGGCCTACGCGATGGCGCGTCGCGGGGAGGCCGTCGCACTCGCCCCCGTCACGATCCAGGTGCATCGATGGGAGATCCTCGCGCTGCGGGCCGTGGACGATGGACGGATCGCCGAGGCCGATGTGCGCATCACCTGCGGCGGGGGCACCTACATCCGGTCGCTCGCACGGGATCTCGGGCGCGCCAGTGGGAGTGCCGCGCATCTCACGGCGCTACGGCGGACGCAGAGCGGGACCTTCCGGGTCGAGGACGCGGTGCCGCTCGAGCGGTTGCGTGAGGCGGCGAGGCCGTCCGATGCGACCGCCACCGGTAGCCCCGCGGGGACGCCGCCGCTCCTCGCACCGCTTGCCGCCCTCCCCAATCATCCGGTGCAGCCCCTCGCCGCCGAGGAGATCGCCCGGATCGTCCGTGGGATCGACATCCCCGCGACGGTCGACGGGCCGTGGGGCGCGCTCATCAATGCGAGGAGCGGCGCGCTCGTCGCGCTCGCCGAGCGCCGTGGCGACCGGTGGCAGCCGCGCGTGGTGATGCATGAAGCCTGAGCCGGTGGCCCCCATCCCCGCGCTCGCCGGGGGCACCGTCTGCACCGTCGGGACCTTCGATGGCGTCCATCGCGGGCATCGCCTCGTCCTCGAGCGGCTGGCCACCGCCGCGCGGGAGCGGGGGCTCCCTTCGGTCCTCATCACCTTCGCCCCGCACCCGCTCCAGGTGGTGAATCCCGCCGCCGCCCCGCCACTCCTCACCGTCGGGGTCGAGAAGACGGAGTGCCTCGCGGACAGCCCCCTCGACTACGTCGTGGTGCTGCCATTCACGCGCACGCTCGCCGCCTACGATGCGGACGCCTTCGTCGATCAGGTCCTGCGCGAGCGGCTTGGCTTGCAACATCTGCTGATCGGGTACGATCACGGCTTCGGTCGCGGGCGTTCCGGCGATGTCTCGGTGCTCCAGGCGTTGGGCGGTGCCCGCGGGTTCGGGGTCGAGGTCGTCCCCGCGGTCGAGGGGAGCGATGGGCGCCCCATCTCCTCCACCTCGATCCGACGCGCGATCGCCGGTGGGGACCTGGAGCGCGCCGCTGACGGGCTGGGTCGCTCATACTCCATCGCGGGGACGGTGGTCCCAGGGGCGGGGCGGGGGCGCGACCTGGGGTTCCGCACCCTGAACGTCGCCCTCCCCGACGCCCACAAGCTCCTCCCCCCAGATGGCGTCTACGCGGTGCGGGTCCAGACCCGCGCCGGGAGCATCGGGGGGATGATGAACCTCGGGGGGCGCCCCACCTTCGGGGAGGCCGAGCGGACCGTCGAGGTCCACGGGTTCGATCTGTCGGGGGATTTCTACGGCCAGTGGGTGCGGGTGGACCTCGTCGCCCGGCTCCGGGAGACGCAGCGGTTCGCGGGCCCCGAGGCGCTCGTCGCGCAGCTCCAACGGGACGAGGCCGCGGCCCGACGCCTCCTCGGCTGAGCCCCTCCCCGCGCGAGGCGCGGGGCTCCGGATGGCGGCGGTATGACCGGGTGTGTAGGAGGCACGCAACCCC
>JBMTXT010000141.1:0-3916 GCA_049453775.1 Gemmatimonadaceae bacterium
CGGCCGCGGAGGCAGGGCGCACCGCGAGTACGACGATCGCTGGCTCGCGCGCGAGCACCTCACGCCCGACCGCCGCGATGGTGGCGTCGGTGAGCGGGATCGCGACCCCACCGGGGACGCGACGCTCCTCGACCGCGACCAGATCGGCGGGCGCGACGAGCGGGGCCGGATGGTGCGCGGTGAGATCGTAGAGGGAGGCGCGATCCTGCCGCCGCAACTCGAGGAGATCGGTCGCACCGGCGGTCGCACAGAGCACCACCCGCGCCCCGGTGCGCTCGAGGAGGAGGTTGGTGACCACCGTCGTCCCATGCACCAACCGGGTCACCCGATCGCCCGCATCCGTGGAGGCCGAGGGCGCGATCACCTCCAGTGCCGCCACGACCCCGATCCCCTGATCCTGCGGCGTCGACATCACCTTCCCGGTGCGGATCCCCCCCGCAGGATCGATCACCACCCCATCGGTGAAGGTCCCGCCGACGTCGACCCCGGCGGCGACGGTCACCGCGACGCCGGCTCGGTGGTCTGTCGCACCGTGGCCATCACCAACGCGACGTTCGCGCCGAGCAAGAGGAGCACGGGCCCCCCGAGCTGTTGCGCGACGACGGGCCAGAGGGCGAGCGCGAGCATCGATTGCGCGACGAGGAGGAGGAGGAGCGTCCGCACCCACCGAGGCGCCTGCCCGGCGAGGATCGCTCGCGCCGCGGGGATCGCGACGAGGAGCGCGACCGGCGACGCGAGGAGCAGCGTGAGGTTGCGGTACCAGAAGAGGTGCGCCGAACCGATCCACATCCCAAGGAGCAGGCACCCGATGAGGCCGGTCACGGTGAACCACGCCCCAGCGAGGATCGCCGCTGGGACACGCGACCGGCGACGCATCGCCGGGGTGAGGGGGACGAGGAGGAGCCCCCACATCGCGAGCACCGGTCCCAAGGGACCGAGGACGAGCCCCCCCGGCTCCGCCCGTTCCACCGGACGGCGCGCCACATAATGCACCGTCTCCGCCGCGACGAGCGGGACGGGCCCCGCGGGCGTCGCCACCGTCACCTGGCGGAGATAGTCCCGCAGGCGCATCGGGATGAACATCGTCTCCCACGCCGTCAGCGGGAGGTCGGCCATGGGCCCCAACGCGAGCTCGATCCCCGCCTGCGCGAACGGATCGGGGGCGCTCAACCGTCGCGACTCCAGCCGGTAGGTGAGCGCGGTCTGTGTCGCGGTGAACTGCGGCCGCAGGATCCCGCCCAGCGCGAGATCGAGGGCGTCGCGCGCGCGCGTGGAACAGTTATCCCGGAAATAGTCGTAGCGATACTCGCGGAACTCCGGGCGGGCGTTGCGGGCGACCGCGATGGCGAGCGCCTCCGCCTGCGCCGGGGTCAGCGCGAGGACCTGTTCGACCGTGGCCCGATCCTGCGCCCGGTAGGCCTCGATCAAGGGCTGCGAGGGGAATGCCGCCACCCAGTAGCGCGTCTCGCCACTCAGGAATCGCCGAAGGAAGCCAGGCTCCTCGAAGGAGAACATCCCCCAGTTGTAGGCGAGATCGCTCCCGGTGACCCGATCCTGCACGCGGATCGCGTTGTGGCCGTACCGCTCGAAGATCGCATCGCCCGGTCCGAAGGTGAGGAGGGAGATCACGTAGCGATCGGACGCGGTGACGGACGCCGACGCGGCTCCCGCCGGCGCCGTCGCTCCCGCGGGTTGTGCCTGCGCCGACCCGCTCAGCGCGGCGAGGACCGCGCCGGCCAGGGCACGGCGCCGCCAGCGCGCGCTCACGGGCGGAGTTCCTTCCCCTCGTCGGCGGCGCGATAGATGAGCTCCACCAACTTGTGCACGCGCACCTGATCGACCGGCGGCTCGACCTTCACCTCGCCCCGCACCACCGCCGCGAAGTGCGCCAGCTCCGACTTGTACGACTGGATGAACGCGGTGTCGCGGGTGTGCGCCCCGCTCGGGGAGACATCCACCGCGCGCCCGCGCACCGCCTTCACCACGCGGAGCGGGGCGAGGCGCGCCGATCCGGTGTCCCCGATCAACTCGAACCACCACCGCTCCTCCGTACCGACATAGGCGGAGTGCACGTCGATCGTGACGGTGAAGCCCCCCTTGCACTCGATGAAGACGGTGGCCGCCTCCTCGACGGCATTCGCCCCGCGCGGGCGATCCACGGCGACGCTCACGCGCACGATGCGGGGGAAGTCGGTGAGCCAGCCCGCAAGGTCGAGGAGGGGGACGCCGAGCTCGAGGAAGGCCCCGCCCCCCGCCTCGTCGCGGCGATTCCGCCAGGGGGCGAGCACGGCGCGATGCCGATAGGCGCCGGCGCGCACGGCGCGCACCGTCCCCAGATCGCCACGGCGGATCACCGCATCCAGTCCCTGGGCATCGGCCCGATAGCGATGGTTGTTCGCGACCATCACCACGCGATCGGCCTTCTTGGCGGCGGCGAGGATCTTCTCCACCCCTTTCGATGAGAGGGCGAGGGGGCGCTCGCAGAGCACATGGCGCCCGGCGCGCAGCGCCGAGAGGACATGCACCTCATGCAGATGATTCGGGGTGCAGATGATCACCGCGTCGAGGTCGGGCAGCTCGAGGAGCTCGTCGATATCCGAGCAGATGTCCGGCACCCCGAAGCGTTGGGCGAGGGTCCGGGCCTTAGCCAGATCCGCATCGCAGAGGGCCGCGAGTTGCACGCCGCGCATCTTGGCGAGGACCGGGAGATGCGCCGTCTGCGCGATCACCCCCAGACCGAGCACGCCGACGCGGAGGGGAGAGCGGACTGTGGCAGTGGGAGCGGATGGCACTGGACGGGACTCCTACGAGGGAATGAGGCCAGCGGGGAGACGGGCGACGGTGGCGCCGGGATAGTAGGCGGAGAGGATGGCGCGGTGGTCCTGACCGGCGCGGGCGCGCCCGATCGCTCCCCACTGGCACATCCCGACCCCGTGCCCCGCCCCGCGCCCCTCGACCACCGCGCGGACGAGTCGTCCACCCTCCTCCTCCACCGCGAGCGAAAAATAGGCGCTGGGCAAAAGGTCGCCACCGGCGGATCGCAGGACGCTCCGGGCGGCGTTCCCCGGCACGGTGAAGGTGCCGGCGGCGGTCCGAAGCTCGAGACGCCCCACGCGCCCACTTGGGGCGGTGCTCACCACCCGGAGCCGCTGGACCGCGCCCGGCCCACCCCGCGGGACCGCCGTGACACGCGCGAGATAGCGCTGCACCACACGATCCAACTCCGTCGTCGTGAGCTGACGGGTCCACCGGTAGGTGGGCGACCCCTCGCAGTAATCGCGCGTGCTGCCGGGGATGCGGTCGCTCACCCCGCGGAGGTGGCTCGCCCCCGTCGTCACCCAGACCTCGGTGGCCGCCGCCGTGCGCCCCCCGCAGGTCGAGAAGAAGGGGGCATCGGCCACCTGCCCGCCCACCAGGAGCACCAGCCCCCGCGTGCGTGCGATCGCCTGATCCGATCCGCCCCGCTCCGCCCCGACCCCCCCGTACACCTGATCGGCGACCGTCGAGAGGAGATCGAACCCGCGGCGACGCGCCGTGGCCCGCCGCTCGGCCATGAGCCGGCGCACGGTATAGGTGCGCGCCGCGATCGCCTGCGCC
Source organism: Gemmatimonadaceae bacterium (assembly GCA_049453775.1). Taxonomy (GTDB): domain Bacteria; phylum Gemmatimonadota; class Gemmatimonadetes; order Gemmatimonadales; family Gemmatimonadaceae; genus Pseudogemmatithrix. The sequence goes on from JBMTXT010000141.1 coordinate 3,598, forward strand.
TCGACGGCCTCGCGCTCGGTCGGCGGCCGATCCCCGATCTCGAGCGGTACCACCCCCCGGAGGTAATCCTCGAGCGGGAGGACATTCACCACGAGCACCCCGGAGTCGGTCGCGACATGCCGCAGCACCCCGCGATAGGCGCGGGTCCCCGACCGTACCGTGCCCGCGCCGTCACCCCGCAGCGTCACCGGCCCCGGATGCCACGCGCTCACCAGGCCAGCGGCACGCACGGCGCGCAGCTGCGGGCCCCGACGCTCGAGCGACAATTGGGCGCGCGGATCCGCCCGCACGATCACCCGACCATCCTCATCGAGGAGAC
>JBMTXT010000142.1:0-3804 GCA_049453775.1 Gemmatimonadaceae bacterium
GTAACAGGTTGAGACCCGCCGCCCGGTTCCCCCCGGACCAGCGGCGCGGCGCGTCGGCGCTCGGTGGCTCAGGCCATCGGGCGCCGTTCCGCTATCCCCCCCGCCCCGGGCGCGTTAGTCTACTCCGTACGATGTCGACGGACGCCCCGGTCGCCCTGCTCCGAGTCCACGCGCGCCATGCCCCATGGAATGCGCGCGGCCTCGCCGCACATGCCACCGCCCTCGTCGATTCGGCAGGGATGCGCCCCACCAACGCCTCCGCGCGCGCCGCGCTGAGCGCCCGCGCCATCCGCTTCTACGTCGCCAACGGCCTCCTCGATCACCCCGAGGGGAAGGGGACCGCCGCGACCTATCACTACAAGCACCTGCTTCAGCTCCTCGCCATCAAGATCCGGCAGCGCGAGGGGCAGACGCTCGACACCATCAAGGCCGAGCTGGCGGGCCTGCAGGGGGACCAGCTCGAGCGGCGCGTCGCCACCGCCCTCTCCCCGGCGCTGGGGGTCGAGCCCGCCGCCATGAAGCCGCGCGATGACGCCGAGCCGCAGCGGTGGCAGCGGATCCCGGTGGCGGAGGGGATCGAGCTCCATGTGCGCGGGGATTCCCCGGCCGCCCGGGATGCCGCGCTGGTCGCCATGCGCGAGGCCGTCCGCGCCGCCCTCGGTCGCGAGGACATCCGCTGAGTACCCGCCGACCCGCGGCGCGCACCGTCCTCCTCGACCGCGCGCTCGAGGGTCTCCCGCTCTTCCGTCTCTCCGATAGCGCCGACGATGGCGCCGTCACCTGCACTACGGATGATGGCGGCCGCTGGCGGGTCCTCCCCGCCCCCGATGAGCGCCTCCCGGGGACCTTCGATCAGGATGTCTACGTCGAGATCATGCGCCGGTGGCTCGAGGCCGGCCGGCCCGAGGATGGGGGGATCCAGTTCACCCTGCATGCCTTCTTGAAGTCCATGGGACGCCGAGTTGACGGGCGGACCTATGAACAGCTCCGGAGCGCGCTCGGGCGGTTAGAGCGCACCGTGCTCGAGAGCGAGGGGGCTTGGGTCGATGCGACCGCGGGAGCCGGCGCCACCGCATCGGGCGCCACCGCGCGCTTCACCATCCTCTCCGCCGTCGCGATCGACCGCCGCCGGATGACCGACCGCGACCAGCTCGCCCTCTTCCCCGCCCTCGCCTCCAACGAGCCCGGCGAGGCCCGCGTGGTGCTCGCCCCCCAGCTCCGCGGGAACATCGAGGCCGGCCATCACACCACGCTGCAATCGGCGCGGTTCGTGGCGCTCACCTCCCCCGTGGCGCGGCGGCTCTACCGGTTGATCGAAGCGCAGGCGGGAGCGATGCCCTGGCGCCCCACCTTGGAGCGGCTCGCCGAGCTCCTCCCCCTCTCCCAGCGCTTCCCCTCGCACCTGCAGCGGGTGCTCCAGCCCGCGCACGAGATGCTCCTTGCCGCCGGGATCGTCCGCATCGCGAAGATCGAGCAGGAGGGGAAAAGCTGGTTCGCGGAGTACGGGCGGTAGGCGCGACACACCCTCGAGCGGCCCCCGCCGCCGACTGAACTTCAGGGGCCCCTCCGGCGTATCTTTCCCTACCGTACGCCCTCTGTGGAGACTCCGCCGTGACCCCACGTTCCCGCCGCCTCGCCCTCGCCGCCGTCCTCCTGATCCCGCTCGGGGTCGGGGCCTTCGCCGTGCAGGAACGCGCCACCGCCAATAGCGCGCGGCTCTTCGATCAGGTCCTCTCGATCGTCGGCGACCGCTTCGTCGACTCCATCAGCACCGGGGCGCTCTACGAGAAGGCCGCGCGCGGGATGGTCGAGGAGCTCAAGGATCCCTACTCCGAGCTCTACACCCCCAAGGAGCTCGAGGCCTTCAACACCACCACCGGGGGGTTCTACGGTGGGATCGGGATGCTGATCGAGGACCAGAACGGGACGATCATCATCTCCAAGGTCTATCCCAACACCCCGGCCGAAGAGGCGGGGATCCGCGAAGGGGACCGCATCATCGGCGTCGACACCTCGTCGACCCGCGGGTGGAAGGTCGATCAGGTCTCCTCCGGGCTCAAAGGCCCGCCGGGGACCAAGGTGAAGGCCCGCTTCGCGCGCCCCGGCGTCAACGAGGTGATCGAGGTCGAGTTCACCCGCCGCACGATCCGCATCCCAGCGATCCCCTTCGCCCTCATGCTCGAGGGGAAGACCGCGTACATCCCGCTCCAGCAGTTCAACGAGACCACCTCACGCGAGTTCGCCGCCGAGCTCCAACGCCTCCTCCGGGAGGGCGCCACGGGGCTCGTGATCGACCTCCGCCGCAACACCGGGGGCTTCCTCGACCAGGCCCTCACCCTCACGAACTTCTTCGTCCCCAAGGGCGCGGAGCTCGCCACCGTGCGCGGCCGGAACACGGCCGATGAGCGCTATGTGGCCGAACGCGAGCCGATCGCCCCGCGCCTCCCGATCGTGATCCTCACCGACGGCTACACGGCCTCGGCCTCGGAGATCGTCGCCGGCGCGCTGCAGGATCATGACCGCGCCCTGATCGTCGGCACCACCTCGTTCGGGAAGGGGCTCGTGCAGTCGGTCTATCGCCTCGATGGCGGCTACGCGATCAAGCTCACCACCGGGAAGTGGTACACGCCGTCCGGCCGCTCCATCCAGAAGGAGCGCGTCCTCGACGCCACCGGGAACCTGATCGAGGTCCACCCCGAGTCGCTCGAGACCGAGGCGCAGCGCCGTGCCCGCCCGATCTTCAAGTCCGACGGCGGCCGCCCTCTCTACGGCGGTGGCGCGATCACCCCCGATGTGATCGTCCGCTACGACACCCTCACCTCGGCCGAACAGCGCCTCGCGCGCGTCCTCGTCCCGAAGTCGCAGGACATGTACCTCGCGATGGACGAGTACGCCTTCGCGCAGAAGGGGGTCCTGACCCCCGACTTCGCCGTGACCGACGCGATGCGCAATGACCTCAAGCAGCGCCTCACCGCGCGCGGCGTCACTGTGGATCCCAAGACCTGGGACGAGGGGCGCAGCTATGTCGATCGTCTCTTGGGCGACCGCATCGCGCGCCGCGCCTTCGGCGACTCGGTAGCCAAGCGCCGCGAGGTCCCCGAGGATGCGCAGCTCCAGAAGGCGCTCGAGCTGCTCAAGAAGGCCCGCACCACGCAGGACCTCTTGGCGCTCGCGACCGACGCCCCCAAGTCGAATTCGTCGCGCCAGTAACTCTCGCGACGCACATCTCTCCATTCTTTCCTTTTCGTGATGCCTCGCTCTTCTGCCGTACTCTCCCTCGCCCTGCTCGCCACCCTCGCCTGCTCCAAGCCCGAGGCCGACACGCAGTCAGCTTCCAGCCTCCAGCCTTCAGCTCCCACCCTCGACGCCCTCCCCGGCGAATCGCGCCTGAGCAACATCAAGCAGCTGACCTACGGAGGCGAGAACGCCGAAGCCTACTGGAGCGCCGACGGCGAGTGGATCACGATGCAGTCCACCCGCGAGGGCCGCACCTGCGATCAGCAGTATGTGATGCGCGCCGATGGCTCGGACCTGAAGCAGATCTCCGACGGCCGCGGCAAGACCACCTGCGGGTGGTTCCTCCCGGGGAGCGATCGCGTCCTCTTCGCCTCGAGCACCGCGCACGACGCCACCTGCCCCGCCAAGCCCGATCCCTCCAAGGGGTACGTCTGGCCCCTCGATAAATACGACCTCTACACCGTCGGGCGCGACGGCTCCGACCTCAAGCGACTGACGAACTACGACGTCTACACCGCCGAGGCCGTCGTCTCCCCCGATGGGAAGAAGATCGTCTTCACCTCGCTC
>JBMTXT010000143.1:0-3744 GCA_049453775.1 Gemmatimonadaceae bacterium
TGGAGCGGAACTCGTTCTTCTATCCCTCGCTCTCGACCAGCTTCATCTTCTCGGATGCGTTCCCGGCGATCGGGAAGTTCATGACGGGGCGGCTCCGCGCGGGGTACGCCGAGGTGGGCAAGGACGCCCGTCCGTACGCGTACCGGCCCTCGCTCGAGTTCAAGACCACCTCCTACGGGGGGTACGGCTACGGGTTCACCGGGCCGAACCTCGACCTGCGACCAGAGTTCGCGCGGTCGTATGAGGTCGGCGCCGAACTCGGCTTCCTGCAGGATCGCCTCGGCGTCGACGTCGCGGTGTATCGCAAGCAGACCAAGGATCAGATCGTCAACGACATCCGCGGGAGCTACGGCACCGGCTACATCCTGTTCAACCTGAACGGGGCGGTGACCCGCAACGAGGGCGTCGAGGTGACGCTCCGCGGCTCCCCGATCCAGCGGCGTGACTTCTCGTGGGACGTGTTGATGAACTTCGACCGGGCCCGGGGTAAGGTGATCGAGCTCCCGAACGCGCTCCCGGAGTCGTACGTCTCCGACACCTGGCTCTACGGCAACGTTCGCAATGGGACCAAGCCGGGGCTCTCCACGCGGTCGCTGACCGGCTTCTTCTACCTCCGCAACAACGAGGGGGAGCTGCTGATCGACCCGACCACGGGGCTCCCGCTCCGCTCGAACCTCTTCGTGGATGCCGGTTATGACCGGCAGCCTGACTTCACGGTGGGCCTCACCAACACCTTCCGCTACAAGAAGGCGTCGCTGAGCCTCCTCGTCGACATCCGACGTGGTGGCGACGTGTTCAATGCCACCGAGCACTTCCTGACGACCCGCGGGCTCTCGATGCGGACGCTGGACCGCGAGACGCCGCGCGTGATCCCGGGCGTCCTGCGGGACGGCAAGGAGAACACCGCGACCCCGACGCGGAACACGATCGTCGTGGTCCCGGCGATCCAGACCGGGTTCTACACCGGGATGAGCGAAGAGCTCTTCATCGAGAAGGACATCAACTGGATCCGACTGCGCGACGTCACCTTCCGGTACGAGCTCCCGCCAGCCCTCTTCCGGTCGCGCGAGGCGAGCCTCTTCGTCACCGGGAACGACCTCCTCCTGATCACGAACTACTCCGGGCTCGACCCGATCGTGAACGGGAACACCGCCGCGGTGGGCGGCTCCGGCGCGGCCGGCGTCGACTACGGGAACTTCCCGATCCCGCGCGGTGTGAACTTCGGCCTCAAGGTGGCTTTCTGATGCCGACGCTCACGACCCTCCTCACGGCGCGCCGTCGGTCGGCGCGTCCTTCCACGCTCACCGGACATCCTATGCATCGGATCCGTGCGCTCGTGGTCGCGGGGTTCCTCGCCCTCTCGGCGACGGCCTGCGACGACTTCCTCGATGTGAATGAGAACCCGAATGCCCCGCAGACGGTGTCGGCGAACCTCTATCTCTCGCCGATGCTGCACTGGCTGGTCAGCTCCCCGCAGTGGGACGGGCGCTTCGTCTCGCGATACACCCAGATGTGGACGCTGCCCAGCGGGTCGCTCACCCCGAGCACCTGGGATCGGCACGGGTATGACCCGGGCTCGGACAACGGTGGTCAGCAGTGGCGCGACGTCTACTGGAACCTCGGGCAGAACCTCGTCGACATGATGACCAAGGCCCGCGCCGAAGAGCGCTGGGACCTCCTTGGGGTCGGCTACGTGCTCAAGGCGTGGGGGTGGCAGGTCCTCGCCGACCTGCATGGCGAGATCATCGTGAAGGAGGCGATCAACTCGCGCACCTTCACCTTCAACTATGACTCCCAAGAGTACGCCTACGACGAGGTGAAGATCCTCCTCGACTCGGCGATCACCCTCCTCCGTCGGACGGACGGGGCGGTGAACCAGGCCTACATGGCCGGCACTGACAATATCTACGGCGGTAACCGGGACAAGTGGCGCAAGTTCGCCTTCGGGCTCCTGGCGCTCCACCTGAACCACTATTCGAACAAGGCGGAGTACGATCCGACGGCGGTGATGGCGGCGGTCGACTCGTCCTTCGCGAGCAATGCGGACGATGCCCTCCTGCTCTTCCCGGGGACGGTGAACGACGACCGCAATTTCTACGGGCCGACCCGCAACAACATGGGGAGCTATCGGCAGACGCGGTTCGCCGTCAGCCTCTTCGACGGGACGGTCTTCACGGGGGCGGTCGACCCGCGGATGACCCGAATGCTCTCGCCGGCGCCCGATGGCCAGTACCGCGGCCTCGACAACAACACGGGCGTGCTCCCGACCGTGGTGGCGCAGCGTCCCAACACGATCTGGGGGACGACCTCCCAAGCGCTCGCGATCGGCAAGCCGGTGCTCTACCTCTTCGATGACAAGTCGAAGTTCCCGGCGATGACCTACGCGCAGCTCCAGTTCGTGAAGGCGGAGGCGGCGTTTAAGGCGGGGGATCGGACCACCGCCCTCGCGGCCTACCGCACCGGGATCTCGTCGCACATCGACTTCGTGAACGCCCGGAACTCCGAGATCGCGGCGGCGGTCCCGGCGATCACGACGGCGGAGAAGAACGCCTTCCTCGCCAATGCCTCGGTGGTCCCGACGGCAGCGAACCTCACCCTCTGGCAGATCATGAGCCAGAAGTACATCGCCCAGTGGGGCTGGGGGTTCAACGAGGCGTGGATGGACCTGCGCCGCTACCACTACACCGATCTCGACCCGACCGGGACGCTCCAGGTCTTCCCGGGCTTCGCGATCCCGACGAACCTCTACGCCGACAATGGCGGCCTCCCGGTGCAGCGCATCCGGCCCCGCTACAACTCGGAGTACGTCTGGAACCGCCCGGGGCTCGACGCGGTCGGGGGGCTCGCCCTCGACTATCACACCAAGCCGCTCTGGATCACCGAACCGTGACCATGACCATACCAACCATCCGCACGTTCGCGGCCCTCGGCGCCGCCCTCGTCCTCTCGGCTTGCTCGATGGAGAAGAACGCCGTGCAGGAGATCACCGCCCCCGTGAGCGGGGGGCTCGTCCGCTTCTTCAACTTCGGCTATGGTGCGCCGACGGTGAACTTCTACGCGAACGACGCGAAGGTCACCGCGATCACCTCGGCGACCGGGAACGAGTCGACCTCGGGCGTCGCCTACGGGGGCGTGGGGAATGCCGGGAACTACTCGGCGCTCCCGCCGGGGAGCTACACCTTCGCGGGGAAGATCACCGCGACGACGGACAAAGACCTCGCGATCTCCTCGATCGCGGGCACCCTCGTTGAAGGGAATCGCTACTCGGTCTTCCAAAGCGGCGCGTACAACACCACCGCCAAGTCGGTCGACGGCTTCATCGTCGAGGATGACGTCCCGGGGGCCTTCGATTGGACCAAGGCGTACGTCCGCTTCGTGAATGCGTCGGACAACAGCAACCCGATGACGTTGAACGCAACGAACACCGTCTCCGGGGAGATCATCCCCGTGGGGACGGCGATCACCTACAAGTCGGCGGGGAGCTTCGTCGCGGTGGCGCCGGGCACGTACAACATCGCCGGCACCTGCGGGGCGACCTGCAACTCGACGGGCTCGGGGAACAACACCATCACGGTGTCGCGCACCGCGCTCTCGATGACGGCGGGCCGCGTCTACACGATCACCCTGCGCGGTGACGTGAAGCTGAACCCGCTCACCACCACGCTGGCGAACCGCCTACTCTTCGACTTCACCGCGAATCGCTAAGCGGCAGCATGGCAGGAACGCGGGGGGGGGGGGGGGGGG
>JBMTXT010000144.1:0-3694 GCA_049453775.1 Gemmatimonadaceae bacterium
GGGGGCCGGGGGTGGGGGGGGGCGTTGGGCCCGGGCGGCGAGGGGGGCGAGGAGGGTGGCGATGAGGAGGAGGGGGATCATGGACCGGAAGCTAATGCGACTTTGTGACGGAACCGGTGCAGGCGGAGTAACATGGGTGGACGGCGATTCGCTTTTGTGATCTGTGTCACATATCGAATCGCGATTGGCAGGGGTGGTGGAACAAACGGGAAGGTCGAGGGTTGCGCGATTCTTGACCGGAGCGTTACCGTTTCGTCACTCTGGACCCCCGGCCATCCGGCTGGGGTGCAGGTGTTGTGTGCAGTCGAACCCCCTTTCACAGAGGTATGCACATGCAGGGACGCAACGGGATGCGGAGGCTCGCCGCCTCCATCCTCGCGCTGATCCTCTCGGTGGGCTCGGCCTCGGTGGCCGTCGCGCAGGGTAGCGCGACGATCACCGGTCGGGTGACCACTGAGGCGGGTCAGCCGCTCTATGGTGCCAACATCACCATTGAGGCGCTCGCCATCTCGGTGGGCACGAACGAGGAAGGTCGCTACACCATCACCATCCCGGGCGCCCGTGCGCGCGGGCAGCAGGCGGTCCTCCGGGCGCGTGCCATCGGCTACGTCCCGGCGGTGAAGACCATCACGGTCTCGGCCGGCTCGCAGACGCACGATTTCCAGCTCAAGCAGGACGTGAACCGCCTCAGCCAGGTCGTCGTGACCGGCGTGTCGGGCGCCACCGAGGTGAAGAAGCTCCCCTTCACCGTGGCGCAGGTGACCGCTGAGGACATGCCGGTCCCGGGCGCCAACCCCCTCGCGCAGCTCGCGGGGAAGGTCCCGGGCGCGAACATCGTCTCGAGCTCGGGTCGCCCCGGCACCGCGCCGGCGGTCATCCTTCGTGGCCCCCAGTCGATCAACGCCTCGGGCCGTGGCCAGGACCCGCTCTACATCGTGGACGGCGTCATCTCGCAGGGCGGCATCCAGGACATCAACCCGCAGGACATCGAGAACGTCGAGGTCGTCAAGGGGGCGGCCGCGTCCTCGCTCTACGGGTCGCGCGCCGGCAACGGCGTCATCCAGATCACGACCAAGTCGGGCAAGAACGCCGGCGAGGGCGTGCGCTTCCGTTCGTTGATGGAGTACGGGCAGTCGGATATCGAGAACGAGTATCTGTATCCGCGCACCCACTTCATGCTCATGAACGAAGACTACTCCCGCTACTGCGTGAGCACCTCGGGCCAGATGGACTGCGCCCGCACGGCGGATATCGAGCAGGAGGCCTATCGCATCAACGATCAGGGGACCTTCCGGGCGCTCTCGCCGCAGAACTTCGTCAATGACGCGGGCATCTCCAGGAACCCTGGGCCGCTGAATGCCCGCTCGCTTTACCAGAACACCCCCTTCGTCCGCTCCTACAATCCAATCAACCAGGTCCTGACGAACGGCCAGACCTGGAATGGGACCTTCGATGCGACGGGGCGTATCTCCCGCACGAACTTCTTCGCCTCGGCGAACCAGTTCCGTCAGGAGGGCGCGGTGCGCTTCATGCGCGGCTACACCCGCACGGCGCTCCGCCTCAACGTCGACCAGCAGCTCGCCTCCTCCTGGAACTTCTCGGTGCGCACCAACTACACCGACGCCCAGGACTGGAACTCGGGCTTCAACTGGTTCCGCGTGACCCGTCAGCCGGCGAGCGCGCAGCTCTTGCGGCGTGACTCGCAGGGTCGCCTCTTCATCCGCACCGTGGTGCAGCAGCAGGGGGCGCAGAACGAGAACCCGATGTACACCGCGGAGCAGTTCCAACCCCTCAACCGCATCGGCCGCTTCCTTGGGCAGGTGACCTCGCGGTGGCAGCCCCTGACCTGGGTCGACGTCGAGGGCAACTTCGGCTTCGACACCCGCAACAACCACCAGGAGTCGAAGACGGAGAAGGGGTATCGCTGCACCGCCTGCGCCGCGGCGAACGTCGGCAGCATCTCGGTGAGCTCCAATCGCTCCTACTCGATGAACGCCTCGACCGACATCACGGCGCGTGGCTCGTTCTTCGGTGACAAGCTCAACTCCCGCCTCTCGTTCCGCGGCCTCTTCGAGGCGCAGGACGATCGTGGCGTCTCCGGCTCGGGCTCGACGATCGTCGTGCCGGGTCTCAACTCCATCGCCTCGACCCTCTCGAGCACGCGCGGGGCGTCGAATTACAACCAGACGGTGCGTCAGATCGGCATGTTCGCCAATCTCGACCTCGACTGGCAGGGCAAGTACATCGTGAGCGGCCTCGTCCGCCGCGACGGCGCCTCGCTCTTCGGGTCGGCGAACCGCTGGCAGACCTACGGCCGCGGCTCGGTCGCGTACCGCCTCAGCGAGGAGTCGTGGTTCGGCCTCGACGCCGTCTCGGACCTCAAGTTCCGTGCCTCGGTCGGTCAGGCCGGGAACCGCCCGCCGTTCGGCGCGATCTTCGAGACGTACAACCTCTCGGCCGGTCAGATCGCGGGCCTCGGGCAGATCGGTAACCCGAACCTCGCCCCGGAGGTCTCCACGGAGACCGAGATCGGCTTCGACCTCGAGCTCTTCAACAAGTACGGCCTCACGGTCACCAACGCGAAGAACATCATCGACGGCCAGATCATGCCGGTGCCGGTGCCTGCGATCGGTGGCTTCTCGTCCCAGTGGTCGAACGTGGGCGAGCTCTCGAACAACACCTTCGAGGTGCAGCTCCGCATCCCGGTCATCCAGACGCGGGACCTGAACTACTCGGTCACGCTGAACTACGACCGCACCACGTCGGAGATCAGCCGCCTCGACGTCCCGGAGTTCTTCTTCAGCGCCGCCGGCCAGCAGGGTTCGACGACGATGTTCAAGATCTTCCAGGGTGGCCGCATGGGTGAGATCTTCGGCCGTCGTTTCATCAAGGATTGCGCGGCGCTCCCGGCTGGGTTCGCCGAGCAGTGCGGTGGCCCGGGCTCGAACTTCCAGAAGAACTCGGACGGCTTCATCGTCTGGACGGGTGGCGCCTCGCTCGACGAGGGGATCACCAAGAATCTCTGGTTCACCCGCCTCGCCGCGGCCAACGCCCCCTGGGGCGGCGGCTCTGGGCGTGAGGCGCTCAACTGGGGCATGCCGATCCTGGAGCGTGATGAAACCGGTGCGGTCCCCGTGCTCTCGGTCGGCCAGGCGCTCCCGCGCTACCGGTGGTCGATCTCGCAGCAGGCCTCGTACAAGCGCCTGACGGCGTACGCCCTCTTCGACGCCACGATCGGCAAGTCGGTCTGGAACGAGGCGCGGCAGTGGTCGCTCGGTGACTTCATGCACCGTGACGCGGATCAGGCCGGCCTCGGCGTCGCCGATGCCAAGCCGATCGGCTACTACTTCCGCGCCACTTCCGCCGGCGGTATCGGTGGGCTGTATGACGTGCTCGCACCGAACAACAACACGGTCGAGGATGCCTCCTTCGTGAAGCTCCGTGAGCTCTCGCTGGGGTACCGCATCGGTCGTCTGGCCGGTGTGGGTGACTGGGCCCTGACCTTCGTGGGGCGCAACCTCCTCACCTTCTCCGACTACCGGGGCTTCGACCCCGAGGTCGGCGTGGGTGGCGGCGGCCTGGGCTCGGGCGTGCTGAACGCGATCGACGCGTACGGCTTCCCGAACCTCCGCACGATCTCCGTCCAGCTCAGCACCAGCTTCTGATGCGGTCCCCTCTCCGGTCGGTGTGAGCC
>JBMTXT010000145.1:0-3682 GCA_049453775.1 Gemmatimonadaceae bacterium
ATCTGGGAGATGAGCCATCGCGAGCGGCGGCGGCTCCGGATCGATGACCTCCCGCACGACCTGAACGAGGCGTGCGACGAGCTCGAGAAGGATGAGGTGATCACTGCGGCGCTGGGGCCGCATGTGACGGAGCAGTTCCTGCACGCGAAGCGGACCGAGTGGCGCGAGTACATCTCGCAGGTCTCGGCGTGGGAACTCGAACAGTATCTCGCCAAGTATTGATCGCATGCGCCAGATGATCGAGCGGTGCTTTGCGCAGCGGCTCTGGCGATCGGTGATCGTGCGTTCGGGTGTGATCGCGATCGCGCTGGTCGGCGCTGCCTGTGGTGGTGCGCGCGGAGCCGCGTCGACTCCAGCGACACCCGATGGGGTGGCGCTCGTCGATGAGCGGATCGTCAGTGCCGACGAGTGGGCGGGGGTGACCTTCGCCGATGACCTCAATGTCGTGCTGCTCGCGATGGAAAAGCATCCGGCAGGGCTCTACTACCGCGACATCGAGGTCGGGACGGGGACCGTGGCGACGGTGGGGCGCGAGGTCTGGGTCCGCTACATCGCCTATCTCCCGGACGGCCGCGAGGTGGACCGGACCGCCCCTGGCGGCGCGCCCCTGCAGTTCCAGTTGGGGAAAGGGACGGTGATCCGCGGGTGGGATCTGGGGGTCCGTGGGATGAAGGTCGGTGGGACGCGGCAGCTCGTGGTCCCGGCGCGACTCGCGTATGGTCGTCGCGCGGTGGGGAAGGTCCCGGCGAATTCGCCGATGGTCTTCGTGATGCGGCTGGAAACCGTCTACTAGGAGCGGACGATGCGCCGAGTCTTCGTGTGGGTCTGCCTCGTCGGTCTGGCACTGGTGGCGCCGAGGGTCGGCGTGGCCCAGCAGTCGGCGTCGGGATCGGCGCAGGGATCAGCGCAGACGATGCGGCCGGCGGCCCCGACCGATACCATCTACGAATTCCTCCTCCGTGACGGCTCTACCATTTTTGGCCGCGTGGTGGAGCAGAGCACAGAGCGATTGGTGATCGTCACCCCCTCGGGGACGCGGGTGGAGGTCCAGCGTGTGCAGGTCGAGCGGATGCGCGTCGCGACGGGGCGCGGCGAGGGGGCGGCGTATTGGAGCGCCGATCCGAATCTCACGCGGTTGCTCTTCACCTCCACCGCGCGCCCGCTCCCCAAGGGCGAAGGGTACCTCTCGAGCTTCATGCTCTTCTTCCCCTTCGCGGCGTACGGAGTGACCGACAAGTTCACCATCGCCGGTGGGACGCCGATCGTCCCCGAGGCGATCGGGCGCGTGCTCTACTTCGCCCCCAAGTACACGGTGCTACAGCGCCCCAAGGCCGATTACGCGATCGGGATGCTCGGCTTCGTCGTCCCCGAGAGCATCGAGGGGGGGAGCGCGGGGATCGTCTATGGCGTGGGGACCTGGGGGACACCCGACCGGGCGATCACCGCGGGGGCAGGGTGGGGGTACTTCACCGATTGGTCCGATGCGAACCTGAGCAGCAACCCCGTCCTCGTGCTCGGGGGCGAGCAGCGGATCAGTCGGCGGGTGAAGCTCGTGACGGAGAATTGGATCCCGCTCAGCGCCTCGAGTGTGCTCGCTACCGCGGGGGTGCGGTTCATCGGAGAGCGGATCTCTGCCGACCTCGGGCTCGGTGGCTTCGGGGAGGCGGGGTGCTGCCTCCCCCTCGTGAACTTCGTCTACAACTTCGGCGGGAAGGCGCGGTAGGTCAGGGCGCGCCGGAGCGCGCCTGACTACGCAGGGCTTAGGGCGCGCGGCGCCGCGTGCCGGTGAAGGACGCGCTCCCCATCCCCTGGAAGTCGACCTCCCCCTTCACGAGATCGGCGGAGAGGATCCGACCGACATAGGTGAGCGCCACGCCCCCCTCGCTCGCCGGGGCGAGGACGAAGCGGAGGGTGTCGCCAGTGACCGCGCCGCTGATCGCACGCACGCCGAACCGACCCGACTCGTAGGTCCCGGTGATCTTCGCCCCCTCCTGCTTGATCACGATGACCGGGGTGCCGGTGCCATTTTCCGTGACGACGGAGAAGTCCCAGGTACCGGCGAGGTCGCGGATGGCGGCCGCCGGTGGGGTGGTGGTCGACGCCGCACTCCCCGCCGGTGCGGGCTTGGCCCCCTGGGCGGTGATGGCGCCGAAGGGCGCGCTGAGGGAGAGCAGGAGGGCGATGGTGCGGAGCGAGCGGATCGACATGGGTCCGAGCTGCCAAAGGTGAGAGGGACGATTCTCCTCTAATTTACCCCAGATGAAGACCTTCCTCCGTGTCAGCGCGATCACCCTGGTCGCGCTCGCTCTGCTGGTGGCCGCCGCCTGGGTGGGTGGGCGCCGCTACCTCGCGCGCTCCGTGGCCCCCCTCGCCGGTGAGGTGATCATCGCCGGCCCCTCGGCCCCAATCGAGATCCTCGTCGATGCGCGTGGTGTCCCGCAGGTCTGGGCGCAGACCGATGCCGATGCGCGCTTCGCCCTCGGCTGGCTCCATGCGGCGGAGCGGCTCTTCCAGATGGAGCTGACGCGCCGGATGGCGCGCGGGGAGTTGGCCGAGCTCTTCGGGGAGCAGGCGGCTGCACTCGACCTCGAGCAGCGTCGGCTCGGTTTCGCCTGGCAGGTGGCGCGCGACTCCGCGACGATGCCCGTAGAGGCCCGGACGCAGATCGGGGACTACGTCGCGGGGATCAATGCCTGGATCGCGCAGGCCAGGCCACTCCCACCCGAGTTCGTCCTGCTCGGCTTCCGCCCGCGGCCCTGGACGGTGGAGGATGTCGCCGTCGTCGGGTTCTATCAGAGCTGGTTCGCGGTGACACTGATGGATCGCTCGGCGGACCATCGGGTGATCTACGAGCGATTGGGAGGTGATGCGGGACGGCTCGCGAATCTCGTGCAGCAGTGGTCGGCGCCGACGGCCCCCGAGATCGCGCGCGCGGTACCGAAGCTCACCAAGGCCTCGAACAGCTGGGTGGTGGCACCCAAGCATTCGGCCTCGGGGGCGGCGCTGCACGCCTCCGATCCCCATCTCGAACTCTCGAGCGCACCAGGGCTCTGGTACGCGGTCGGGCTCCACTCGGCGGAAGGACTCGAGGGGGTCGGCGTCTCGGCGCCGGGGATCCCCTCGATCTCGATGGGACACAATGGGGAGGTGAGTTGGGCCTTCACCGTGGCGCCGGTGGATCTGGTCGATGACAGCTGGTATCAGGTGTCAGGTGACAGGAGACAGGTCACGACCGCGAGCGGGAAGGAGCCGCTCACCGTGCAGGTGGAGTCGATCGCGGTGAAGGGGGAGGCGCCAAGGGTGGCGACGATCCTGCGCGCACCGAAAGGCCCGGTGATGGAGCTGCGTGGGGATTCGGCGCGGGTGCAACATTGGGCGGGGTACGATTTCCCGGCGTGGGCGGTGGCGGTGGGGTCGCTCGGGCTCATGCGGGCGACCGACTTCGAGAGCTTCCGTCGCACGGTGACGAGCACCGGGGCGCTCAGCGTGAACTGGACCTATGCCGACCGCGCAGGGAACATCGGCTATCAGTTGGGGACCCCGATCCCGATTCGCGACGGGTATGACACCTTCGTCCCGCAGTCGGGGGTCGATCCGAAGGCCGAGTGGAAGGGATATCGCCGCTTGGCCGAGCGACCCTTCGCCTTGAATCCGGCGCAGGGATGGCTCGCGAGCACGAACA
>JBMTXT010000146.1:0-3648 GCA_049453775.1 Gemmatimonadaceae bacterium
AACCGGCCCCTGACCAGGAAAGGTGGGGGGCGGTTCGTCTGTTCGGCGCGCCCGGGGGTGTGGTCAGCTCACGCCCGCGACGGCACCGGCGGGGACCCTGGTCCCCTCCCGGCGATGAGGGCGTCCACAATCGGCCGAGCGTTAGCGCTCGGTCGATTGTGATTTCCGTCACATGCGAACTTGATGCGGTCGTGTAGATTCTCGGGTTATGCGATCCGCCCTTATCCTATTAGGCGCACTCACCCTTGCTCCCGTCGCACTCCGTGCGCAGGAGTCGCCGGCGGTGGCCACCCCCGCCTGGGCCCTGCAGCCGCCCGCGCAGGAACCCAGTGTCCTTCTCGGGGTCGGGGTCGCAACCTCGTCGTCGCTGCCGACGGCGATCAGCCGCGCGCAGGTCGGCGCGCGCCTGCAGATCGCGCAGCAGATCAAGGTGCGCGTGGAGTCGATGCAGGAGCGGATCCGCCAAGAGGTCACTGGTCCCGAGTGCAACGATATCATCGAGGAGTTCACCGAGGTCACCAAGAGCTTCGTCGATGAGACGCTCGTGGGGACGAAGGTGCGTGAGCAGGTGGTGCAGCCGCGCGGCGATGGCGCGCGCGTCTATGTCCTGATGGAGTTGCCGCAGGGCGTGGTCGCCAAGGCGGTGGTCGATAAGGTCGCGGCGAAGACGGAGCTCTTCGCCGCGGTCCGGAAGACGCAGTTGTTCGCGGAGTTGGAATCGGAGATCCAGAAGATGGCGGAGACGCCGGAGAAGAAGCCATGATACGGTCCGTACTGGTGCGCAGTGGGGTGTTCGCGGTCCTCTTCGCGGTGATGGGGATCCAGGTCGCCGCGCAGTCGGCGGTCGAGACGCCGGCCCCGACCCCCGCCGCTGGCGTGGGAGCGCCGATCGTCCCCAGCCGACTCGATGTCGTGAAGTCGTTCGAGTCGCAGTTCCCGATGCCGGAGCAGCCCTACACCCCGATCCCACCGGCTCGGCCGGGGATGGGGGTCCCCTCGATGCTCGGCCTCCTCGTCGGCGCCGGCGCCTTCGTGGGGACGGCGACCCTCTGCGGGAAGCAGGAGGTCACGGGGGCGGGCCCCTATGGGTCCTTCGTGAACGGGACCTACGTGGCGCCCGGGGCGGTGCTCCCGGTCGCGGCGAATGGCGGGTGCACCGCCGGTAGCGCGGCGGGCGCGGCGCTCGCGACGACCTTCCTCGTCCGCACGGTCCGCATGAGCGGCTACAAGAAGGATGTCGCCCAGTACGAGAAGGATGTGCAGTCGTATCCGGTGCAGAAGGCGGCGTTCGATCGGGCGGTCGCGCAGCGGCAGCAGTCGATCGACTCGGCCGCGACGGTGGTGATCGCGGAGGCGGAGCGGAAGCTGCGCGAGTATCGGGAGGCCGAGCTCACGCGCCTCGCCGCCGCCGCGCCGCGCGGCGGCCCAGCGCCTGAGCCCGCCTATGTGCCGTCGATCGTCCCTCCCAAGACGGGCCTCGTCAACCCCGATGCCGTCGCGGTCGTGATCGGCAACAAGAGCTATGCCCGCGGCGAGGTCCCGCCGGTCGACTACGCGGTGCGTGACGCCGAGGCGATGCGGCAGTTCCTCGTGCAGACCTTCGGCTTCCGTGAGGAGAACATCATCTTCGAGCGGAACGCCTCGTACTCCACGATGCAGCGCATCTTCGGCTCCGAGCGCGACTTCAAGGGGCAGCTCTACAACTACATGGATCCGGCGAAGCCGTCGGATGTCTTCGTCTTCTACTCGGGGCATGGCGCGCCCGACCCGGGGAGTGGCACCGCCTATCTCGTGCCGGCGGACGCCGATCCGCAGTCGATCGGCCTCACCGGCTTCCCGGTGAAGCAGATCTACAACAACCTCGCGCAGCTCCCGGCGAGCTCGATCACCGTCGTGATGGACGCCTGCTTCAGCGGGCTCACCGATCGCGGCTCCCTCCTCCGCGGGATCAGCCCGCTGACGCTCCGCGTGGAGAACCCGGTGTTAGCGGCGGCGAACTCGGTGGTGCTCACCGCCTCGCGGTCGACCGAGGTGAGCGGGTGGTACGATCAGGAGCAGCATGGGCTCTTCACCTACACCTTCCTCGACCAGATCAAGAAGACCTTCGAGAACGGGGTGCCGGACGCGGTGCCGTCGGCGAAGGCGCTCGCCGATGTGGTGACGCCGGAGGTGGTGCGGATGTCGCGTCGGATCCGGCAGCGTGAGCAGACCCCCCAGCTCTTCGGGGCCGGGGTCGACACGCCGCTCCCCTTCATCAAGAAGCCGTGATCCTTCGATCCATCGTCTCACGCGCCCGGCTCCTGGCCGCGGCGCTCGTCGCCGCGACCGCCTTCGTCATCGGGGGGCGGGCCGCCGCGGCGCAGACTCCGGGCCCCGGGATCGAGGTGCCGCGCGCCGAGGGGCGCGCGACCTTCACGGAGGAGATGTCGCTCCGTGACATCCGGGCCAAGGCGCTCTCGCAGGCGTTGCACACCGCCGTCGGGGAGGCGCTCGGGCGCCGCCTCACGGCGATGACGCAGGTCACCACCTATGAGGACAGCGCGGGGGTCTCCGAGACCTTCGCCGAGATCGTGCGTGAGGCGGCGCAGGGGATCGTGACGAGCCATGCGATCCTCGAGGAAGCGTGGGAGCGCGGGGCACCCTTCACCCCGGGGGCGACCTATCGCGTCGCGGTGCGCGCGACGGTGCGTCGCGATCCGGCCTCGGCGCCGCCAGGCTTTCGCTTCGCGGTCAAGGCCAATCAGTCGCGGTTCTTTGATCGCGGGACGCCGGAGAGCTCGGATGAACTGATCCTCTCCGTCGACTCCGACGAGGAGGTCTATCTCACCGTCTTCCTCGTCTCGACTGATTCGGTTGAGGTGCTGTTCCCGAATATGTTCATGCCGCGCGTGCGGGTGCGGGCGGGGCAGAAGTCGGAGCTCCCCACCGTCGCGCAGCGTCAGCAGGGCGGGATCCATCTCCGGACGATCCTTCCGGACGGGGTGCAGCGCCGTGCCGAGCGGTTGGTGGTGGTCGCGACCAAGCGGTATGTGCCCTACGTGGGGGTCGCGGAGCGTCGCGTGACGGAGGATGCGGGGGAGGTCCCGCTGATCCGCGCCACGCTGGATGCGCTGTTGGATTGGTTGTTGGACATCCCGGCGAGTGAGCGCGCCCTCGGGGATGTGGCGTACGAGATCGTACGCGAGAAGAAGTAGCTCCCTCCTCGACCGCACAGACTTCACTCCGATTCGCTGATCTCCGATCAGAGGCGCCCTCCGATGTTACCAGTCGTTACCAATCGTTACACCATTCCCCGTTTCTTCTCACGCCAAGCGGTCGCGTCGCTCGGACTCGCCCTCGGCGTCCTCTCCTGCGGCGAGGCGGTGGTGGCGCCGGCGGTGGTGCGGGAGGTGGCGGTGTCGGGGGGCGGGGCACCGTTGCGGCTGGCGCAGTCGGCGCAGCTGGGGGTGACGCTGCGCGGGGACGGGGGGGTGACGCTCCCGACGGCGGGGGTGACGTGGACGTCGAGTGATCAGGGCGTGGCGACGGTGGATAGCCGCGGGCAGGTGACGGCGGTGAAGCGTGGGACCGCGACGATCTCGGCGAGCGCTGGGGGGGTGACGGGGACGGCGGCGGTGCCGGTGATCGGGGTGCAGCGCGTGGACGCGA
>JBMTXT010000147.1:0-3636 GCA_049453775.1 Gemmatimonadaceae bacterium
CCCCTCCCACCTGCCCTTGCAAGTGAATAATTTCACAAATGCGGATCGGGCCCGATTCGCACATCGACAACCTCTCTGTATCTGGCCTGGAGGCCTCCACCATGTCGTTCAAGAAGTTCGCGCTCGTCGCTTCCGTCTTCGCCCTCGCCGCCTGCGGCGGGTCGTCTGAGTCCGCCCCGGCCGCCGAGGAGACTGCGGCGCCGGCGCCTGCCGCTGAGGCCGCCCCGGCCGCGGCCGCCGAAGTCACTGGCACCACGCATGAGATCAAGATGATCGGCGATGAGAAGGGCTATCGCTTCGAGCCGGCCAACCTCACCGTCAAGACCGGCGACGCCATCAAGTACGTCTTCGTTTCGGGTGGCCCGCACAACGTCGCTTTCGAGGGCGCGACCCTCTCGGCTGACGTCAAGAAGCAGCTCGACGCCAACTTCTCCGCGAAGATGGCCGAGCTCTCGTCGAACATGATGCTCAACGCCGGCGAGTCGGTCACCATCTCGTTCGCGGGCATCCCGGCCGGGCAGTATCCGTACAACTGCACCCCGCACCTCGCGATGAATATGAAGGGCGTCATCACCGTCCAGTAAGCGCGCGCGAGCCTCGGCTCGCACCGCGATACCACGGCTGACACGACGGGGGGGGGCCCCCCCCCGTTCGTCGTTCATGCGACCACGCCCCGCGCGCCCCTGACCTCGGCGCCTCGGCATCGTAGATTCGTGCCATGGATCTGAACGGCCAGTGGGCCGACGCCCTCCTCGCACGCGAGAGCCTCCACCTCGCCTGGCTCCTCGTCTGGGCGCTGCTCAGCGTCGTCGTCGGCACCGCGCTCATCGCCTATGTGCGCTGGCGCAACCTGAGCTCGCCGCTCATCACCCACTTCGCCATCCAGACCATCGCCTGGGGGGCGATCGACGCGATCATCTCGCTCAGCGCACGCTACGGACTCAAAGAGCGCGATCTCGCCGGCGCCGTCGCCCTCGATCGTTTCGTCTGGCTCAATATCGGGCTCGATGTCGGCTATGTCGGGATCGGCCTGACCCTCGCGATCTGCGGTTGGCAGCTCGGGCGCCGGATGGGGCTCGTCGGCGCCGGATGTGGTATCATGGTGCAGGGGCTGGCCCTCACGGTGCTCGATCTCGCCCTGAGCCGCGCCATCCTCCGCTGATCCGTCGCACCCTGTCTCTCGCGCGAGGCCCGTCGTGATCCACGGCTACTCCGACCGCATCAACCACGCCTTCGCCTTCGCGGCGAAGCATCACGATCGTCGCGTGCGCCAGGGCACGCGCGCCCCCTACCTCACGCAACCCGCGACGGTCGCGGTGATTCTCACGCGGTACGGGCGTGGGGAGGACGAGGTCGTCGCCGGGATCCTCCACGATGTCGTGCAGGACGCGCGACTCGAGGCGTGGGAGGCCGATGAGCTCGAGGAACGGATCGGCGCCAAGTTCGGCCATGAGATGCTCGCCCTCGCGCTCGAGGTCACCACGCGCCGCTTCGATGCCGATGGCACCGAGCTCTCACGGGACGAGATCCGCGCCGATCAGCTCACGCGCATCCGCGAGGCAAGTGCGAGCGCCAAGTGGGTCGCGGCGGCGGCGGCCCTCCATCAACTCGGCACCCTCCACGCCGATCTCACCCGCACGATCGATCCGCAGAGTGTCTGGGGCCGCGTCCCCGGCGGCCGCGACGCGACGCTCGCCTGGCACGACGAACTCGCCACCGCACTCGGCGCCGACTTCACCGCGCCGATCCTCACCGAGCTTGGGATGCTGCGCGAAGAGGTGCGGTCGCTCTAGCGCGCCGGGTACGTCTTGGCGACGTAGTCGTTCAGGATCTCGAGGAACTCTGGGACGATCTTGTCCCCTTTGAGCGTGACGCGGAGCGCGCCATCGACGTAGACCGGCGCCTTCGGCTCTTCGAAGGTCCCCGGCAGTGAGATCCCGATGTTCGCATGCTTCGACTCGCCGGGGCCGTTCACCACGCACCCCATCACCGCGACCTTCATCTCCTCCACCCCAGGGTGCGACTGGCGCCAGACCGGCATCTGCTCGCGCAGGTAGGTCTGGATATCCTCCGCCATCTGCTGGAAGAAGGTCGACGTCGTGCGCCCACATCCCGGGCACGCCGTCACCTGCGGCGTGAAGGAGCGGAGCCCGAGCGATTGCAGGATCTGCTGCGCGACCACCACCTCTTCGGTGCGGTCCCCACCCGGGCGCGGCGTGAGCGAGACGCGAATCGTGTCACCGATTCCTTCGCCGAGGATGATCGAGAGGGCCGCCGTCGTCGCGACCACGCCTTTGGTGCCGAGTCCCGCTTCGGTGAGTCCGAGGTGCAGCGGGTAATCGCACCGCGCGCCGAGCCGGCGGTAGACCGTCACAAGGTCTTGTACCACCGAGATCTTCGCTGAGATCAGGATCTGGTCATGGCGGAGCCCCGTCTCTTCGGCGAGCGCCGCGGAGCGGAGCGCCGAGGTGAGCATCGCCTCGAAGTAGACCTCTTTGGCATCCAGTGGGTCGGCGAGCTTCGCATTGTCGTCCATCATCTGCGTGAGCAGATCCTGATCGAGCGAGCCCCAGTTCACCCCGATGCGCACCGGCTTCTGATGGTCGACGGCGACCTGCACGATCGTGCGGAAGTTGTCGTCGCGGTGGCGCGTCCCGACGTTCCCGGGGTTGATGCGGTACTTGGCCAGCAGCTCCGCCGTCTTCGGGAATAGCCGAAGGAGGCGTTGGCCGTTGTAATGGACCGCGCCGACGATCGGGACGGTGATGCCTGGGTCCGCGAGGCGCTGCACGATCTCCGGGACCGCGGCCGCGGCTTCGTCGTTGTTGACCGTGATGCGGACGATCTGCGAGCCGGCCGTCGCGAGCTCCGCGACCTGGGCCGCCGTGGAGGCGGCGTCCGCGGTGTCGGTGTTGGTCATCGACTGCACCACGATCGGGTGCGCCGAGCCGACGAGGACCCCGCCGACATTGGCGGTCACGGTCTTCCGGCGGGGTTTGAACGGGGTGGTCACAGGCGGCGGATGGGCGATGGGGCGTGGGAGCGCTGGGGGGTCCGGGCTCTTACCTAATTGAGGTAAAATATGGGGTGCTGAGCCTGCGCAGCTCCAACCGCCGGTTCCATTCGGTACCTGCCGCCACCGGGCCGAGCACCCGTCTTCCCTTCCCCTCCCCCCGCCTACGACCTCCCCCGGCTGATGGCCGACCCCGGGGTGGCATCCCTGCCCCCTGCTCTTGCGCCCCTTCCCACCCCGGCATAGCTTCTCAGGGTCCCCCAGACTGTCTGGGGGTCGGTCCAGCGCGGGGGATCCTAATTTGTCCCGCGGTCTCGATTGTGCAGCAGGGCCGGTTCGTTCCGCTCCTGTCAGCAATCAACAAAATCAGGAGTAGGGAATGCGTACGACCGGCAAGGTGAAGTGGTTCAATGATGCGAAGGGCTTCGGGTTCATCACCCCGGACAACGGGACCAAGGATTGCTTCGTGCACTACAGCGCGATCTCGGGTTCCGGCTTCAAGTCGCTCGCTGAGGGCGACACCGTCGAGTTCGACATCGTGCAGGGCCAGAAGGGTCCGGCCGCCGAGAACGTCTCGAAGGTTTCGTAACCACCGCCGGCACAATCGGGGAGGGGCCCGGGGG
>JBMTXT010000148.1:0-3625 GCA_049453775.1 Gemmatimonadaceae bacterium
CGCCGCCGCCCTACGGGCTGGCGGCGCCTTCGTCATTCCGGTCCACCCGGCGCACGACCACCGTCAGCTCGCTCGCCTGCGATTCCAATTGGGGCCGAACGACCGCCGGGATGAGCTCCGCGCTATACCGCCCCGGGATGAGAAACTCCTCGAGGAGGACTTTGATCCGCACCTGACGGGTGGATCGAAAGCGGGCGAAGAAGCGCCCCTGCGTATCGGAGAAGACCATCTCCTCACCGATCAGCAGCGCGGCCCCGGATAGTGGGGCCCCGCGATCATCGCGCACGATCCCGCGCACCACATAGCGACCGAGTGGGGTGGCGACCGGCGACGCCAGCAACCCATTCTCCCCGCCGAGGTAGAGGAAGGTCGCTGCCGAGGCATCGTAGACCACGGCGCCCGAGGGGGTGACGGTCGTCGCGACGGCGGCGCGATAGTTCCCGAGCTGGAGACGCACCGAGAGGTTGAGCGTCCGTTGGAAGGGACGCACCGGATCAAGCGGCGCATGCACGAAGCCATACCCGATCCCGAGGTCCATGGTCTCCCCACGGTAGTTGCCACCGAGCGAGGTCGTCAGGCGTCCGGCGCTCCACGAGAGGAGTTGCGAGAAGGCCCACCGCTCGGAGAGCCGCTCCTGCAGGATCAGGACGGGGTTCGTCGTCGCCGGCAGCTCAGCGGGCATCGCGCGCAACACATAGAGATTCGCCGCGAAGCGGTCCCCGAACGACTGCCCGGCGGCCACGAAGGCGCTCTGCGTCCGCTGGTCCCCGAAATCGGAACGGTAGGCGCCCGCCGAGAGCTGGGAGCTCCCGCGCACGAGCGCGGCGCTCGCCGAGGTCCCGATCGCACGGGGACGCCAGCGCCCGATGATGGAGTCCTGGACAAAGCCCTGTCGCCCGAGGGTCAGCGTGAGCGACTCGATCGGGTGAAGGGTGAGTTGGAGATTCAGCCCATCGGGGCGCGACTGCGGCGGGATCGGGAGATCCGCTGGACGAAAGCCCGCCGCAGCGCCGACATACTGCGCCCGGAGCGTCCAGAGATCGCGGTCCATGAGCAGGCTCGCACTCGCAAAGGGACGGTTCGCGCCGGTGCCGAGCATCCCCGCGGCCTCGATCCCCGCCGAATCGGTCCAGGCGAAGGCGGCGCGAAAGCTCTGACGGCGGGCGAGGATCGCCTGCGCCGTGCCCCGGAGGCGTGGGCTCAGCGGGCGATCGAGCAGGAGCGCACCGAGCGGGCGCTCGGCGCGCTGCGCCTGGGCGAAGGAGCCCCCGGTGCCGGTGGCGCTCGCCCCCGCGAAGAGGAGGGCTCGGGTGGGACCGCGGTGCCGCACGATCGAGGCACCCTGCACCAGGACATTCGTGCCACTGCCGAAAAGATCGGTGGGCGCGCGCAGCGAGAGGGCGTCATTCCCCGCGCGGATCGTGTCGCCGCGGATCGCTCGACGGAGACGCCCCCCGACCCGCCACCCATCCTGGTAGCCGACGCCGAGCCAGCCGTCGTAGGTCTGGCCCCAGACATTCGCGGAGACGCCGTAGGCGTCGAACAACGTGGAGCCCCCGCCCTGCACCTCGACCACCTGTGCGGCGGATGCGACGCAAAGGAGCACTACGAGGGCGACGGCGCGAAACGCCGCGACGATCGCCCGACGCATCAGGGCTGCGAGCCTGGGGGGACGGACCCGGAGCGCGTGGCGTCAGGGGCAACCGCGGTTGGCCGCACCACCCGTTCGATCATGAAACCTGGGAATCGGAGTCGCACCGCGCGCGGGGGCAGCGGCTCCTTCCACGGGAACTCGAACTCCCGCGCGTGCCTCGGCAGTAGCGGACAGGCCTCGACGGCGCGCTCCTCGTCGGCCGCATCGACCAGCCCGACCGAGTGCAGTCGAGTCAGCCTCCCGCCGCGGTTCTCCACGCGAATGGAGACCCGCCGGCGCACGGGATCGTAGTGCGCCTCCGAGGCGACGATCTCCTCCGGGAGGACCGGGGCCTCCTGCGTGAGATAGACGAAGTGCGTGAGCTCAAGACGTATCGACATCCCGGAATCTCGGCGCGCAGGGCCGAAGGCGATCTTGAGCGCGAACCAGGCAGGGAGGGAGTCGGTGCGCGCGTCATAGAAGATGCGGCGGGACTGTTTCGCAGGGATCCGCCCGCTCATCGACGAGAGGGCGAGCCGGATTCGAGCCGTGTCGAGCGGGGCGAGTCCGAGGTCCCCACAGGCCGCGATGTCGAACGACATCGGTTCGATCACGAAGGCCAGGGGTTGTAGCGAGGGATTCGAGATCAATACGCTGGAGCGAGCCCGCCCCTGATGGACCGCGAAGGGGGGATCGACCGACTGTGCACGTGCCACTGGCGCGAAGAGCGCGAGGCCCCACAGGGCCCCACGCAGCGCTCGTCGGATCATCCCCACCTCAGTTGGCGATCGCCATGAGATTGAAGGTCCCGCTGTAGGTCCCGGCGACGGTCGTGGGATTGCTCGTCAGGTTGAGTCGCAACCGGAAACTCACGGAATGCGAGCCCGCCTTGTTTCCTCCATCCGTCACCGGGGAGGTGTACAGGACCACGCTCCCTCCAGCGGTGCCCACCCCCCCAACTGCATTGGAGGTCACCGGGAGCCACTCGGTCGACCCATCGGGTTGCGCCTCGATCAGCGCCGAGGAGATATAGGATCCGTTGTAGGTCATCGCCTGGGCCGGCGTGGCGAAGTACCCCACCAGCTTCACCGTCGTCGTCGGGGAGTTCGTCACATCCCACGACACGGTGAGGGTGATGGGTGAAGGCCATTCGGTAATGGCCCCGTCGACGAGCGTGAGCGATTGCGACCCAGGACTGGGAACGGTCAGCGTCACCGTCTGTCCCTTCACGGCGCCGAGCGTCACCGTCTGCAGGGTGGAACTGACCTGCGCCGATGCGGGGATGGTGAGGAACACCACACAGGCGACGCCCAGCATCCTGATCCAATGGCGAACTCGCATGCGATGCTCCTGAGGTCAGAAAGGGACTACGCGCAGCGGCCTCGCGGGTAACCTAGCCGTTAATCCTCCCCCACGCGCCGGCCGTCGCCCTCACTCCGACGCGAGCTCTCCCCCGCACCGCTCGCAATACCACTCGGTGGGGACATTCATCGTCCCGCAGGCGAGGCAGCGGAGCGACTTCCCCTCACCCCCCCCTCCCTGCGCGGCAGGTTGCACCCGCTCGAGGATCGGCGCGGCGGGCGGAACGGTCGCCGGAGCGACGACCTGGGGCGCCACCCCAGGAACCACCTCGGGCGCCGCCTCAGGACCCGCGGGGGGCGCCGCTGGGGCTGCCATCGGCACGTCGACCAGGCTCGGGCGCGCCGGCGTCGCCGTCGGCCCCCGCATCGCCTCGAGCACGCCCCGCCGCTGTGCGAGCGACGTCATTAACGCTTCGCGCGCCAATGTGATCGAGGCGATCTCGGCGTTCAGCGCCTCCAACCGCTGGGCCCAGGTGCGGGGATCGAGTTCCCCGACCGCCGCACGCACCTTCCCCTCCTCGCAGGCCTCGCGCACCTCGACGAGCCGTCGGTCGGCCTCGAGGACCGCCCCCTCGTCCGCGGCGATCCCCGCGACGAGTGCCTCCGCCTCGGCGGCGGCACGCTCCGCGAG
>JBMTXT010000149.1:0-3580 GCA_049453775.1 Gemmatimonadaceae bacterium
CCGCGGACCTCACGCTCGGCGACCCCGCCGCGCGTGCTGCTATAGCGCACCGTGAAGGTGGTCGGCTCGGTGACGCGCACCCGCTGCGTGATCGTGCGCGTCTCGCCCCCCGCGAGATGGAATTCCGTCGGCCGGCCGAGGGACCGCGCGCTGCTCCCGCGCGGCGCGGTGAGCTGCACCACATCGGGGCGCACGATCTTCACCCGCTGCGCCTGCTCCAGTGCGGTCGGGAGATACCCCGCGTTCCGCACGGTGACGCGCACCTCATGCGTCGCCGAGTCGTTCGGTGCGCCGCGACGTGCGGTGGCCTTCGCCACGCTCACCTCGGTGATGCTGACCTCGGGGAGCGCCAGCGCGAGCTCGAGGTTGAACATCGCCTGGTTGCGCGCCCACTTCTCGAGGACCTCGGGCGGCCCGTTCTGCGCGAAGAACTTGGGGTCGTACCCACCGAGCTCGACCTCGCCGAGGTCCGGGTGCTGGACGGCCGTCCAGTTCTTGTAGCACCGCCCCCCGAATTCCTCGTCGCAGTAGCGGAGGACCTCGTACTGGTCCCAGCGCCCGTCGCCGTTGTAATCACGCTCGCGCCCGCCGTTCCAGAGCTCGTCCCCGTACCAGATGGCGCCGAACTGGAAGTACCCCCAATCCGGTCCATGTCCGTAGAGCGCCTGCGGCTGCGCCTCCGCCGGGGTCCGCGCGAAGCGCGTGGCGTAGGTGCGGTAGGTGTTGCCGGCCCAGGGGTAGCCCGTGCGCGCGATCCCGAGCGAGTCGAAGTGCAGGAAGAGCTTCCGATCCGCGGGGAACATGCACTCCTCCTCCTCGCAGGTGGAGGGACCGCGGAGATGCATCGGCACGGAGGTGTCCATGCTGTTGCTGACGCTCACATTCGGATGCTGCAGGAGCCAGAGCACCACGGCGCGCGTCTCGGGCTCGGAGAGGGGGAACTCCCCCGCGCCCCCCTGCGTGTTGCCACGCCCGGTCGGTTCGCGCATCGGGCGCCAGTTGTAGGGATAGTTGCGGTGGAGATCGAGTCCGCCGATCCCGTCCTCGTTGATCCGCCCGTCGCGATCGTTGTCGATCCCCTCGGGGTACATCAGGTAGTCGCCCTGGCCCATCGGGACGTTCCGCATGAGCCGCCCGCTCTTGTCGGCCGTGTCCTTCACGGCGTTCCCCTTCCCGGCCCCCACGAACTTCCGCATCTGTCGGATGAAGCCATCGCCGTCGAGGTCGTCGCCCGCATCCTCGTCGAGAAGGCCGTCGTTGTCATCATCGTAGGGACGGACGGTGCTGCGGTTCGCCTGCGCGGTGAGGCGATACATGTCCGAGCCGTCGGGGTTGTTGAGGGGCCGGAGATAGATCGCCTTGGTGTCGAGGAGCGTGGTGATCGCGGGATCCTTCCCGTACTGCTCGAGGAGATGCCAGGCGAGGTAGAGCACGCTCTCGGTCGAGGTGATCTCCCCCGAGTGACGCCCCCCCTCGAAGAAGGCCGCGGGCTTCTGCGTGTGCGCGCCGGTCTTCTTGTTGGTCAGGGTCAGCTGCCAGATCGGGCGCCCGCTGAAGGCGTTGCCCACCATATAGAGCTCGACGAGCTCGGGTCGCTCCTTCGCCCACTTCTGCATCCACTCCTCCACCTCGGCCGAGGTGTGGTAGTGCCTGAAGTCCATCTGACCGCGGACGAGGGGCTTCACCTGCGGGTAGTCGACGAGTGGGAAGGTGCTCGTCCCGTCGCGGCGGCCCCAGACCACATGCACGCGCGGGAAGGTGTCGCCCGGCGCGCGGGCGCCGCCCTCGGCGCCGGTCGGGCGGTATTGCGCGGAGGCGAGGGCCGGGCTCAGCAGCGCGGCGAGCAGGAGGGTGCGAGAGAGGCGCATAAACAGGAATGGTGGAGGGAGATCAGGAGGATGCGACCGGCGGCGCCCCGCCGCCAGCTCGGATCGTCTGGGCGCGGGCCGCGATGGTCGTACGCTGGTCGGCGGAGAGACGTTTGAGATTCTTCACCTGGAGCGCCATCCGCTGGTTCTTGGCCAGCATCGGCTCATGGCGCATCAGGAAGTCCCAATAGAGCGTCGTGAAGGGACAGGCGGTCTCGCCCGTCGATTGCGCGGGGTCGAACCGACATCCCTTGCAGTAATCGCTCATCCGGTCGATGTACTTCCCGGTCGCCACATACGGCTTGGACGCCATGATCCCGCCGTCGGCGTAGAGCGCCATCCCGATGGTGTTCGGGAGCTCCACCCACTCCACGGCATCCACATAGACGGCGAGATACCACTCGTGCACCGCCTTCGGCTCGATCCCTAAGAGCAGTGCATAGAGCCCCGTGACCATGAGCCGCTGGATATGATGCGCGTAGCCGTAGGTGAGGGTCTGGCCGATCGCGTCGCGCAGGCAGGCCATCTCCGTCTCGCCCGTCCAGTAGAACACCGGCAACGGTTCTTGCGCGCCGAGCGCGTTCCCCTCGGCGTAGGCGGGCATATACAGCCAGTAGAGCCCGCGCACATACTCGCGCCATCCCAGGATCTGTCGGATGAACCCCTCGGCGCTCGCGAGGGGCGCACGCCCTGCCCGATACGCGCGCTCGGTCGCGGCGATGGCGTCGCGCGGATCCAAGAGCTTGAGGTTCATCGCGGCGGCGATCCGCGAGTGGTAGAGCCAGGGCTCCCGCGTCCACATCGCATCCTGATACGTGCCGAAGTCGGCGAGCCGATGCGCGATGAAATCCTCGAGCGCCGTACGCGCGTCCGCCGGCGTCACCGGCCAGTCGAAGGCCTCGAGCTTCCCGGGATGCGTCGCAAAGCGTGACTCGACGAGCGCGATCACCTCGCGGGTGATCGCATCGGGCGGGAAACGCATCGGCGCGGGGAGCAGCCCCGGCCCCTGCTTCCCGAACGCCCCACGATTCTCGGCGTCGTAGTTCCACTCGCCCCCTTCAGGGCCCCCTGCGTCATCCAAGAGCACGCGATGCTCGCGTCGGAGCTCGCGATACCAGAACTCGAGTCGGAGCTGCTTGCGGCCCTTCGCATGCGCGCGGAACTGGTCGATCGTCGAGAGGAAGTGGCGATCGGTGCGGATCTCGAGCGGCACCCCCGCCTGCGCGGCGGCGGCGGTCAGGGCGGCCTGCACCCGCCAATCCCCGGGCTCGGTCATCACGAGCCGTGCGGGGCGCTCGGTCGCGATCGCCTGCGCCAGCTCCCCGGCGAGCGACCCCGCGTTCTCGGCGTCGTCCAACCCACGGTAGATCACCCGCCGCCCAAGCGCGCGCTGCGCATCCCGGAAGTGGCGCATCGCACTCAGGAAGAGCGCGATCCGTGGCTTGGCGGACCAGACATGCGTCGACTCCTCCGCGACCTCCGCCATCCAGATCGCGTCCTGCGCGGGATCGAAGTCGTCGAAGACCGCAGCGCTCGGGTCGAGCTGATCGCCGAGGACGAGGACGAGGTGGCGCAGCGGGCGGGCCATGGCCGGAATCTAGTGCGCGCGGTGGCTTGCCCTTCCGGCCGGTGGGCGCGAGCATCCGAGATGGCGTCGCCTCCCATCGTCAACGTCGGCTACCGCTCCACCAATGTCTGGGTGATCGGGGCAG
>JBMTXT010000150.1:0-3574 GCA_049453775.1 Gemmatimonadaceae bacterium
AGGTGAGCTGCTCCACCGGCTGGTGCGTGGGGCCGTCCTCGCCGAGCCCGATGGAGTCGTGCGTGAAGACGTAGATGCACTGCTGCTTCATGAGCGCCGCGAGCCGGATCGCCGGCCGCATGTAATCGGCGAAGACGAGGAAGGTGCCGCCGTATGGGATCACCCCGCCATGCAGCGCCATCCCATTCATGATCCCGCCCATCCCATGCTCACGGATCCCGAAATGGAAGTTCCGTCCGGTCCGATCCGTGGCGGAGAAGGGGGCGGCTCCCTTCACACTCGTGAGGTTGCTCCCGGTGAGGTCGGCGGAGCCGCCGATCAACTCGGGGAGGCTGGGGGCGATCGCGTTGATCACCACCCCCGAGGCGGCGCGGCTGGCGAGCTTCCCGTTCGACGCATCGAAGGTGGGGAGCGCCCTCTCCCATGCCGCTGGGAGATCACCATGCCAGCGCCGCCCCAGCTCTTTCGCGAGCTCGGGATGCGTCTTGGTGTAGGCCATGAAGCGCGTCATCCACTCGGCCTGCATCGCGACGCCCCGCGCCTTGGCCTCGCGCCAGTGCGCGAGCGATTCCGCGGGGACGAAGAACGGCTCGGGGCTCGGCCAACCGTAGGCTTTCTTGGTGAGCGCGATCTCGTCCTTCCCGAGGGGCTCGCCATGCGCCTTGGCGGTATCGGCGCGATTGGGTGAGCCGAACCCGATGATCGTGCGGGTGATGATGAGGGTCGGGCGCTGCGTCTCGGCCTTCGCCTCGGCGATCACGCGATCGATCGCCTCTTGGTCGTTGACATCGGCGAGGCGGAGGACCTGCCAGCCATAGCTCGCGAAGCGTTGCGCGACGTCGTCGCTGCAGCTGAGGTCGACGCGGCCGTCGATCGTGATGTTGTTGTCGTCGAAGAAGCCGATGAGCTTGCCGAGCTTCTGGTGGCCGGCGAAGGACGCCGCTTCATGGGAGATCCCTTCCATGAGGCAGCCATCGCCGGCGATGAACCAGGTGTAGTGGTCGATCGCCGCATGCCCCTCCCGGTTGAAGGTCGCCGCGAGGTGCGCCTCCGCGACCGCCATCCCGACGGCGTTGGCGATGCCTTGGCCGAGCGGGCCGGTGGTCGTCTCGATCCCTGGGGTGTGGCCGACCTCGGGGTGGCCCGGGGTCTTGCTCCCCCACTGGCGGAAGGCCTTGAGCTCATCGAGGGAGAGCTCGTAGCCGCTCAGATGTAGCGTGGCGTAGAGCAGCATCGACGCGTGGCCCGCGGAGAGCACCACGCGATCGCGATCGGGCCAGTGCGGATCGGCGGGATTGTGTCGCACATGCCGCGTGTAGAGCGCGTAGGCGAGCGGGGCGAGGGCCATCGGGGTCCCAGGGTGGCCGGATTCGGCCTGTTGTACCGCATCCATGGCGAGGGTGCGGACCGTGTCGATGGCGAGCTTCTGCAGGGCGGCGTGAGACATGCGCCGCGAAAGTTACGCGGTTCGGTACCGTCGTGCGATGCGGTCGGCGATCACGGTGACGAGGGCCATGATCGTCTCCTGTGGGTTGACCCCGGGGGCGGTGGGGAGGAGCGAGCCATCGGCGACGAAGACACCGGGAGCGCCCCAGACCTCGCCATCTGGGTCGCACCCGCTGGTGGTTCTGTCAGCCCCCAGTCGGGCGGTCCCATTCAGATGCGCGGAGAAGAGCGCGATCTGATTCGCGCCCATCGGGCGGCCCCGGAGCTGGTCGACCTCGGCGTCGTGCCGGAGGGTGATGCCGGGGGTGTGCCCGGTGATCACCGACCGGGCGCCGGCGGCGAAGTGGATCCGCGCCGCGGCGACGATCCCCTCCTCGAGATGCCGTGCGTCGGCGGCGCTCAGGCGATAGGCGATCGAGGTCGACCCATCGCGGCGCGCCCGGACCTCCCCATCGGAGTGCCCACGCTGGGCGCCATCGCGGGCGAGGATCACCAACGCGGCGAGCTGATCGAAGGCGCGCATCGTCTCCCGATGCGCGGCGCCGAAGCCCGGGGCGGCAGGGGCCCCGATCCCCGGGTGCAGGGGTGGGCTCTCGATCCAGACTCCGTAGCCGTTGGCATCGAGCCGATGGAACTGGTCGTTCACCGTGGTCATGGGGATCCCGCCGGCGCCGTAGATCGGATGGTCGTAGCGCCCGAAGACCCCGGTGGTGGGATGCAGGCGGAGGAAGCGCCCCGTCCCGCCGCCCCCCATCCGCGAGCGCTGCAGCAACGCGGGCGTCTCGATCGCACCGCCCGCGACGATCACGATCGGCGCCTCGGCGCGGAGGCGCTGCACCTCACCGCGTGCGGTCGTGTGCCGCACGGTGAGCCGCTTCTTGGGGAAGGCCCCCTTCCGTTCGACGATCCGGATCCGTTCCACCATCGCGTTCGGGAGGAGGCGTGCCCCGGCGGCCTGGGCGCGCGGGAGATAGGTCTGAAGCCCGCCCTGTTTGGCGCCGGTACGACAGCCATAGCCGCAGAATCCGGTGCGCACGCAGCCCTTCGCATTGATCCGCACGCTGCGCGCCGACCAGCCGAGGCGCGCGGAGCCGTCGAGGATGATGCGGTTGCTCGGGGAGTGCGCGTCATCGGGGACGAGGCGGGCGTGCACCTCGTCCTCGATCTGGTCGAAGGTCGAGGCGAGATCGGCGGGGCGCATCCCTTCGGTGCCATGGGCGGCGGCCCATTCGTCGAGCACCCAGTCCGGGGTGCGGAGCATCACCATCCAGTTCACGTTCGTCCCGCCGCCGACCCCGACGCCCTGCACGAGGGAGACGCCGAGGTCGTCGGTGGTGCGCTGGCCCCCCTCAGCGTAGAGGTGGCCGAGGGCATCGAGTTCGACCTCGGTGAAGTCGTGCCCGTCGCGGAGGGCGCCGGCTTCGAGGATCAGGACGTCGAGCCCCGCCTCGGCGAGTCGCGCGGCGGCGACCGCCCCGCCCGCGCCGGTCCCGATCACGATGGCATCGGCGCGGAGGGTCGCCGCGTCGAGGGTGAGGGGGGCGAGGGTGGTCTGGAACGGAGGGGGATGGTGTGCCGCCTGCGGGTCTGCCGCGCGGGCCACGGGTTCGGTGTCGGTCGGCGCGCCGGGCAGGGCGCCCTCCCAGGGGAGGGCGGGGCCGCGGGTATGGTAGGGCCCGCGGTAGCCGATCTCGCGGTGCGCCGCCGCGGTGGTGTACTCCGTGAAGATCACGAGGCGGCGGATCGCCTGGCCGATGGTGCGGAGGGCGGGGACCGCCGAGGTGAGCCAGCGCTCGAGGTGTCGGACTTGGTGGTCGGGGGCTTGGGTGCGGAAGGGGCGGGGAAGGAACCCGGTACCGATCGCCCCGGCGCGCGAGCCGAAGAGGGTGAGGGCGAGGCGGAGCTCCCGCTGTTTGCGCGGGGGGAGGGCCGCGATCCGGGCGAGGAGCGCGCGGAGGAGGGCATCGCCGCGCGCCGCGTCGAGAAAGGCGTGGGGGACGATGACGCGCGCCGCGGCCGCGAGGGTCGCCTGCTGGGTGGGGGAGAGCGGGGAGGCCTCGGCCATGCCGAGAGATAGCGCGCGCAGGACGGGAAGGCCAACAGGAGGCTGAAGGCTGAAGGCTGAAGG
>JBMTXT010000151.1:0-3518 GCA_049453775.1 Gemmatimonadaceae bacterium
CGCGATCCTCGTGGTCGATCAGGTCCGGCTCGGCGGACGCGAAGGCGGGGGCGGGACCGGGGGGGGAACGACTCCGGCGATCGCCCCGCGCGATCCTTGATGTACGTCGCTCGCCTGTAGTCGCTCGCCTATAGTCCCTCGCCCGTAGTCCAGCGCTGCCGCACCATCGCTCTCACCCCTCACGGACCCACGTCGATGCGCCTTCCATTCGCCGCTCGGCCGCTTGCACTTCTCCTCGCGGTCATCCTCCCCCTGGGCGCTCAGCGCCCCGCCCCCATCCCAGCACGTGAGACGATCGATTCGACCGCACTCACCGGCTTGGCGACGCGGATGCTCGGTCCCTTCCGCGGGGGTCGGTCGACGGCGGTGACGGGAATCCCCTCAGCCCCGCACAGCTTCGTGATGGGGACGACGGGTGGCGGGGTCTGGCGGACCGAGGATGCGGGGCAAACCTGGCGTAACCTCTCCGACGGAACCTTTGGCGGCTCGATCGGTGCCGTCGAGGTCGCGCCGAGTGATCCGAATGTGATCTATGTCGGTGAGGGTTCGGTCGATATCCGCGGAAACACTTCGATGGGTCGGGGGGCCTGGCGCTCGACCGACGGCGGGCGGAGTTGGTCGCGGCTTGGGCTCCCGAATGCGGGGCAGATCGGACGCATCCGCGCCCATCCTACCGATCCGGACCGCGCATTCGCCGCCGTGCTGGGGCGTCCCTTCGGGCGGAACGCCGAGCGCGGGGTCTATCGCACGACCGATGGAGGGGTGAGCTGGCGGAAGGTCCTCTATCTCAATGACAGCACCGGTGCGGTGGACCTCGTCATCAACCCCCGGAACCCTCGCATCATCTTCGCCGCGATGTGGCGTGCGGAGCGGAAACCGTGGACTCTCATCTCCGGCTCGAGCGAGGGCGGGATCTGGCGCTCCACCGACGGCGGAGAGACGTGGACTAAGCTCGGTGGCGGCTTGCCGACCGGCCTCGTGGGGAAGATCGGGCTCACGGTCTCCGCCGCGAACCCCGACCGCGTCTGGGCGATCATCGAGGCGGAGCCCGCGGGAGGGCTGTATCGCAGTGACGACGGTGGCACCACGTGGACCCGTACCAACGCGGAGAACAAGCTCAGGCAACGCGCCTGGTACTACACGCATGTGCGGGCCGATCCGCAGGAAGAGCACGTCGTCTACGTTCTGAACACCTCGCTCTGGCGCTCCATCGATGGCGGCGTCTCGTTCACGGAGATCGCCGTCCCGCACGGCGACGTCCACGACCTCTGGATCAATCCCACCGACAAGCGCCTCATGGCGGTCGCGAACGACGGGGGAACTCAGGTATCGCTCACGCGAGGGACGAGCTGGTCCACCTACTGGAACCAACCGACGGCGGAGCTTTACGACGTCATCACCGACCGTGCCTTCCCTTACCGTATCTACACCGCCCAGCAGGACAACACGACGATCAGCGTGCCGGCCTGGTCCTCACCGAATGCCCTGCATCCCTTCGCCGACTATCGCTACGCCTCCGGATGCGAGACCGGACCTGTGGCCCTCGACCCGGCTAACCCACGCGTGATCTACGGTGGGTGCTACGGGGGGGCGATCAACCGCTGGGATACCGTCACCGACGAACGTCGCAACGTCATCGCCTACCCGGAGCTCCAACTCGGTCAGGCGGCCAAGGACCTGCGCTATCGCTTCCAATGGGTCGCCCCCATCCTCGTCTCACGGCATGACCCGGCGGTCGTCTATCACGGTGCACAGATGGTGCTCCGCTCGCGCGACAGTGGGATGTCATGGGAGGCGATCTCCCCCGACCTCACGACGAACACCCCGGCGCACCTCGAGGCGAGTGGGGGCCCGATCAACAACGACATCACCGGCGTCGAGATCTTCAACACCGTGTTCGCGCTCGCCGAGGATCGGCGTGATCCGCGTGTCCTGTGGGCCGGGACCGATGACGGCCGCCTGCATGTCACCCGTGATGGCGGGACGACGTGGACCGAGGTGACCCCGCCGGGCATGCCTCGCTTCGGCACCATCGAGGAGATCGTGGTCTCGGCCCATGCCCCGAACCGCGTCTATGTCGCGGCTCAGGCGTATCGCCTCGATGACTTCCGGCCCTATCTCTGGCGCTCGGAGGATGGCGGTCGCACCTGGACACGACTCGGCGAGAATACCGGGATCCCCGCCGATTACCCCGTGCGCTCGCTGGCCGAGGATCCCAAGGTGCCGACCCTGCTCTATGCCGGGACGGAGTATGGGCTCTACGTCTCCTTCGACGGGGGACGGGGATGGCAGCGGTTCCCGCAGCGCCTCCCGATCACCCCGATCGCCGACCTCGAGGCGCGTGATGACGATCTCGTGCTCTCCACGCAGGGGCGATCGCTCTGGATCGTCGACGATCTGAGTCCGCTGCGCGAACTCTCCAGCGCGGTGACGGCAAGCGCCGCCCATCTCTTCTCGCCTGCCCCCGCGGTCCGTGCGCAGAAGGGGGTCGATCCCTTCGACCCGCAGCCGGGCCTCCCCGACCAACCCGCCAACGGCGCGGTGCTGCACTATTGGCTGGGGCAGGGCGCATCCGGACCGGTCACCCTCGAGATCCGCGACGCCGCGCGTCGCACCGTCCGGCTCCTCACCTCGGATAGCGCCGCCGCGAAGCTGGCGCGCACCACACGACTCCCCATCACGCGTGGGCTCCATCGCGTCACCTGGGATCTGACTTACCCCGGCCCACGGACCGTCGAGGGTCAGGTGACCTGGGGCTACATGGGCGGAGTGAAGGCCCCGCCGGGCATCTATGAGGCGATCCTGACCGCGAACGGGGTGACGATGCGCCGGACCCTCACCGTCCTTCCCGACTCGCGGCTCCCACAGATCACCGCGGCCGAGTACGTCGAACAGTTTCGGATCGCGAGCGCGGTGCGCGATTCGCTCGACGCCTTGCATCGCACCCTCATCGAGCTCCGCGAGGTGCGCGCGCAGATGGAGGGCCTCCAGGCCGCGGCCCGTCGCATCAATGCCGAGGGCGAACTGCGCCCCAGCATCGACGCGTTGGCGACGAAGCTCGAGGGGCTCGAGACACGCTTCACGCAGACCAGGAGCCGGAGCGGTCAGGATCCGATCCGCTTTGCGGGGCAGCTCGACAACCAGTGGGCGGAGCTCTATGGCAACATCACCGGACCCAATGGCTACATCTCGGGCGGAGCGGAGGGCCGCCCCACGGCAGGGGCGGCGGCGCGACTCGTGGAGCTGAGCGCACGATGGGAGCGCCTGCGGCTCACCTGGCAGGAGGTGGTGACGAAGGACATCCCCGCGTTGAACGCGACGGCCCAGCGGCTCACCCTCGGTGGCATCGCGATCCCGCAGGGCGCGGTGGTACCCTGACGCCAGCCCAGGGCGCGCCGAAGCCGGCCCGCCCTGTCAGAAGGGGCGTTCGAGGCTCTCGGACTGCGGCGTGAAGAGCTCGGCCCCTGATTCGGTGATGACCATGTCGTCCTCGAGCCGGATGCCGAACTCCCCCGGGA
>JBMTXT010000152.1:0-3464 GCA_049453775.1 Gemmatimonadaceae bacterium
CGCCCCGCCTCATAGAGGGCGTTGAACGTATGGAAGAACTCTTCCTGCGTGGAGTTCTTCCCACCGATGAAGTGCACGTCATCGACGAGGAAGAGATCGGTCTCGCGATAGCGCTGCCGGAAGTCGTGCATCGCCCCCTTGCCGATGGAGGTGATGACGTCGTTGGTGAACTGCTCGGTGGTGATGTAGGTGACGCGGGTCTGCGGCGCACGGAGGAGGATCTCGTGCGCGATCGCCTGCATCAGGTGGGTCTTCCCGAGCCCGGTGGGTCCGTAGAAGAAGAGGGGGTTGTAGGTCTTGCCCGGCGCCTGGGCGACCGCCATGGCGGCGGCGGCGGCGAGGTCGTTGGACTTCCCGACGACGAAGGTCTGGAAGGTGTAGCGCTCGTTGAGGGCGCTGAGCGTAACCCCACCAGAGTTGCGCTGTGGCGTCAAGCTGGCCTGCTGCTGCCCTGGAGATGGCACGAAAAGGTCCATCTGGGAGCGCTGTAGGCGCTCGGCCTGCACACGGAGTTGGATCTTCACCGGGTGGCCCATCGCGATCGGTGCCACCGACTCCAGGACCGCGGTGTGGCGCTGCTCGTTCCACTCGACCGAGAACTGGTCAGGGGCGTTGAGGGTCAGGGTCTCGTCGGCGTACTCGGCCGCCGTCAACGGGGCGAGCCAGGTGTCGATCGTGTGGTCAGGGAGTCTGGTGCGTGCCTGATCAAGCAGGCGAGTCCAGACATCCGAGGGGGAGAGCGTCATTGCGGGGCGAGCACCAGCAGACGTGGAGATCCGAAGGGGAGGCGGAACGTACCACGGCGTGTGGACAAGTCAACATTCGTGACTGCAAGCCAGTCGCGGACCGCCCCCCTTGGGTTGACCTAACCGTCGACGGCGGATAGGTTTAGCGGTCTGTCCAGAATCGCAATTCACGCCTGAGGGTTTGACTGATGGGGAAGCCGACGTACCGCCCGCGCAACAAGCGTCGCATCAAGACGCACGGGTTCCGCGCGCGCATGGAGACCAAGTGGGGGCGTGAGGTCCTCAGCCGCCGTCGCAAGAAGGGGCGCAAGCGGCTGACCGTGAAGCTCCCGTCCAAGTACGCTGGCGCCTGAGGCGTCTGATCGGTCCCCGGCTGATGGCCTGACCATCGGCTGGGTGACCCGTGCGGCGGACCTCGATCGGGTCCGTCGACAAGGGAAGCGGTTCCGCACCTCGCACCTCGAGGTTCGGCAACTCGCTTCCCTTCTGCGTCACTCCCGGGTCGGACTCATCGTGCCCAAGCATCGGCATGGCTCGGTGGAGCGCAATCTCGTCAAGCGGCGACTCCGCGACGCCGTCCGCCGCGCCCTCTGGCCCGTGCTGCGCACCACCGATGCGCAGGGGGCGCCGAACGATCTCGTGCTCTGGGCGACGCCCGCGAGCTACACGGCGACCTTCGACGCCCTTCTTGGCGATGTGCAGCGGATCGCGCGTCGTCTGGCCCCCGCGAATGACCCGCCGTCAAGCGTGGTCGGCGACCCCGCATGAGACTACTCTTCATCCTGATCGTGCGTGGGTATCAGGTGGCGATCTCGCCGCTGTTGCCACCCTCGTGCCGCTACCACCCCACCTGTTCGCACTACGCCGTCGAGGCGCTCGAGCGACATGGGGCCTGGCGCGGGGGATGGCTCGCGGTCAGACGCATCGCACGTTGTCATCCCTTCCGGGCGGGGGGGTTCGACCCCGTCCCCGACACTCTCCCGACTTCGTCCCGTGATGGATAAGCGTTTCTTCCTCGCGCTGGTGTTGACCGGCGCCGTCGTCCTCCTCACGCCGGTGATCTTCCCACGGGCGAAGGTCCCCGTGCCGGTCGTCACCGCGGACTCGATGCCCGCTCCGGTCGCCGCCCCGAGCGCCGATGCCGGGACCATAGCGGCGGCGAGCCTCGTGCCCAGCGCTTCGGTGATGGGGGCCGCGTCGCCAGCGCCGGTGGCGGTCACGCAGGTCACCCTCACGAACGCGGTCGCCTCGTACACCTACAGTTCGCGCGGGGCGGCGTTCCTCTCTGCCACCCTCCCCAAGTACACGCGGCTCGGGGCGACGACGGGGACGGTGGCGCTCGAGGCGCCGGCGGAACCCCTCCTGCGCTATCGGTTGATCGCCGGCGGGGACACCGTGCGGTTCGATGAACTCCCCTTCGTCCCGTCGAGCGTGGCCCCCGAGATGACGAATCGGGTGAGCTTCACCGCGCCGGTGGGCCAGGGCGGGGAGATCACCGTGACCTACGCCCTCGCTGATACGAACTACCTCGCCGATGTACGGATCACCGCGCGCGGGATCCCCTCACCGGCCTTCCTCCTCACCGATCTCCCGACGGGGTTCCTCTCCCAGGAGCGCGACTCGACCGACGATCACCGGCATCTCGCCTACGCGAGCCGGGCACCGATCGGTGGCGCCGAGCGGATCGACTTCCGGAAGCCCGATCCCGGGGAGCGGATCCTGCGGCAGGGGCCGCTCACCTGGGCGGTGGCGAAGAGCAAGTACTTCCTCGTCGGGATGATCGCGGTCGATACCACGGCCTCACCGCTCGCCGAGCTGCAGGTGACGGGGGCGCCGCGGGTGAACCGCGAGGCGACGCGGGCGATGGCGACGGTCGTCTCGCCGTTGGGGCCGGACGGAGTCCGCTTCGAGCTCTACGCCGGTCCGCAGGAGTGGGAGCGTCTCGTGGCGATGGGGCGCGAGTTCGAGCACACGAACCCGTATGGCGGATGGATCAGTGGGCTCGTGCAGCCCTTCGCGACGATCGTCATGAAGGTGCTCCTCTGGATGAAGCGCACGCTGCGGATCGAGTACGGGTGGATCCTCGTGATCTTCGGCGTCGCGATCCGGCTCGCGATGTGGCCCCTCAACTCGAAGATGATGCGCTCGAGCATCCAGATGCAGCGCATCGCCCCCCTGGTGCAGCAGGCGCAGGAGAAGCATAAGGGCGACCCCGAGAAGCAACGCGCCGCGGTGATGAAGGTCTATCAGGACGCCGGGATCAGTCCCTTCGCCCCGCTCGCGGGGTGCTTGCCGATGCTCCTCCCGATGCCGATCCTCTTCGCGCTCTTCTTCGTCTTCCAGAACACGATCGAGTTCCGCGGCGTCCCCTTCCTCTGGCTCCCCGACATCTCGGTGAAGGACCCGTATTACATCGTCCCGCTCGCGATGGGGGTGTCGATGTACGCCCTCTCGTGGATCGGGATGCGGAACACCCCGCCCAATCCGCAGACGAAGATGATGAGCTACCTCATGCCGATCATGATGACGGTCTTCCTCTTCAACTTCGCGTCGGGGCTGAACCTCTACTACGCCGTGCAGAACCTCGCGGCGCTCCCGCAGCAGTGGTTGATCGCGAACGAGCGGGGGAAGTCCCCTGTGGCGAGTGCGCCGGTCCAGGGTGGAGGCGCGAAGCGGAAGCGCTGACCTCCGCGGCGCCACGCTCGCCGCGGGGGGGGC
>JBMTXT010000153.1:0-3452 GCA_049453775.1 Gemmatimonadaceae bacterium
GGCGAGGACCGCCGCCGCAGGACCGCGCCCGCCGGGGTGATTGAGTTCCCCCTCCCCGATGAGGGCGAGCGCGAGATGGGCGAGCGGCGCGAGATCCCCGCTCGCCCCGACCGAGCCCTGCTCCGGGATGTCGGGCCAGCACCGTGCGTTCAACATCCCACACAGCAGCTCCGCGAGCACGGGGCGCGCACCACTGAACCCCTTCGCCAGGACGTTGGCGCGGAGGAGCATCATCGCCCGGACCTCGGCCTCCGGGAGCCGCGGCCCCACCCCGGCCGCATGACTCCGCACGAGGTTGACCTGCAGCTGGGCCAGTTGATCGGCGGGGATGGCGACGTCGGAGAGCTTCCCGAATCCCGTCGTCACCCCGTAGACCGCCTCGCCGCGGGCGGCGAGCCCTTCGACGACGGTCCGCGTCGCGCGCATGCGGTCGGCGGCGGCCGGGGCCACCGTCACCGATCGGCCCTCCACGGCAACGGCCACGACATCGGCGATGGTGAGCGCGGCGCCGTCGAGGCGAACGGGAGTCGAGGTCATGGCGTACGCAATCCTGCTCCCGGGGGGCGGAACGTCTGGCGATCGTAGTCGAGCTTGATCTCCGGTTGCGCCTTGAGGGAGATGAAGAAGGTGAAGGCGAAGTTCCCGTTCGGGGCCTGCGTGAAGCCGAAGACGGCACGCCAATCATGCAACTCGCGCTGTAGCGAGACCACCTGACTGGCGAATTCGCGGCGCACGACGTCGTAGGTGGTGCTCCACGAGCCGACCCAGCGCGGGGTGAGGTTGAAGGTGGTCCGGACACCCACGGAGGTCGTCGGCGGGACACGGAAGAAGGTCGCGCCCAAGGGGCCGGCCGTCTGCGCGACCTGCGTCGCCGCCGACCGCTCGGCCTGGAAGACGCAGGTGTCGTACTGCGGGAAGCCGAGGAGCGCCTGGCACTGCAGCGTCGGATCGAAGTCCACGATGCGCCCCCCGATTGGGGGGCGCTGGCGCTGCGAGCTCACCGTGAAGGCGGCGGTGAAGCCCTGCCCTGTCGGGATCTCCTGGATCCCCCCGCGCGTGCGTGTCCCGGTGGTGGCGCCCATCCCGTTGAGGGACCCCGCCGCGGAGATCAACCCGCCCCCCATCGGGCTCGGATTCGTATTCGCCGTAGGGCCCGGTCCGCCGGCCCTGAGGGAGACCCCGAAGAGCCGCGCGATCGCTTGGACGAGACCGGAGTTGGCGTCGAGGTTGAAGGAGGCGCGCACCGCCTCCCGATAGGGTTTGAAGCTCGCGGTATCGCTCAGGAGATCACCCTGGAAGAGCGAGTAATCGACGCCGAGGTCGAAGCCTGGGAGGAGATCGGAGCGAAAGGTGTAGCCAAAGCGATCGGTCGCGAACCCCGTCTTCCCCGTCGCGCGCCGGCGTTCGAAGTCGTACGCGATCCCGGTGAACTGGATCGTCGCCACCTTCACCTTCTTCCCCTCCTCCGCGGTGAGATCGGTGGAATCGTCGGGGACTCGGAGCTTGGCCTCGATGTTCGTCGTGAGGCCGAGCGAGACGCGGTTCTGGGCGAGGGATCCGAGGTAGCCGACCCGGGTGCGCCCCGTCGCGGCGAGGAAGGCATCGGGGACCGAGGCCGCGGGGGAGTACGAGTAGCTGAGCGTCGGGGAGATCGCGTGCCGGAAGCGCTGGACCGGTCCGAACCCGGGGAAGAGCGCATAGACCGTCGGCGAGACCCCGAGTCCATAGGAGAGGCGCTTGCGCTGGGTGACCCAGTCCCCGTTGGAGCGGAAGGTGCGCACCGCGAAGCCGCCCGGATCGACGTTCGAGGCGGTCACCGAGGGCGTCAGGTTCCAGGTGCCCTGGAGGAACTGCGGGAGGCCGATCGAGATGTCCGCGTCGAGACTCGATTCGTAGGTTCGCTGAAAGACCCGATCGACGCGCACGGCGCTGTCACGCACATCGCGGAGCGTGATGATCTGCGGGTAATCGAAGAGTTGCTGATTGAAGCGGATCCCGCTCTGGACCTGGAAGTCGAAGATCTTGAACGGGGTCCCGATCGTGAGCGTCGTGGTCCCCGTGTTGCGCTGCAGTCGGACCGAATCGAGCCCGCTCGCGGTCTCGAGGTAGCGGAAGGCGAAGTCGCCGGTGGCGTCGAGGTTATAGCTGTTGCGCTGCCCGAACTGCAAGCTCGGATTGAGGACGAACCACTTCCCGAGCTCTAAGGGCTTGGAGGCGATGTTGAGCGAGGGGAAGTCCTGATCGACCTGATCACGACCGGGATACTGCCGCCGGGTCCCCCCGAGGTTCAGTGAGAAGGGGCCCTGCTGGCGCACGAGGTTCATCTGCGAGGCGATCGTCGCCACCGCGGCCAAGGGATTGATGATCGTCTGCCGCTGGATCTGGGTGCTGGTGACGTAATTGAGATTGGTGTTGATGCGCGTCCGCGAGGAGAACTCCTGCGCATGCGACCAGCTGATCGCCGTGTTCTGATTCCCGGTGCTCAGGGTGTTCTGAGAGAGCGCCAGCGTCCCCGACATGAAGCGATCGAGCCACCGGTAGCGGATCTCCCCATTGAAGCGGGTCCAGCCGGGGTCCTGCGCCGTCGCTCGGGCGCTGGAGCGCCAATCCATCGAGACCTGCGCGTCGATATAGTCGTTGATCGCGAAGTAGTAGCCGAGATTCTCGACGGTCCGGCGGTAGGTCGGGCTGTTGCGGACCAGCTCGGCGAAGCCCATGCGTGGGGGGATGATCCCCGACCGGCGTCCCGAGCGGATGTCCTGGAAGATGAAGGGCAACCACATCACGGGGACATCCTGCACGTACAGGATGGCGGGCCGAGCCACCAGCGTGCTCCCACTCACACGCTTCAATTCCTTGGCAAGGAAGTGATAGTGTGGCACGCTGTCCAAGCAGGAGGTGATGACCCCATTGCGTCCGTAAACCGTGTTGCGGTCCGCCGCGGTGTCAGAGGCGAAGGCGGCCTGATGGGCCATCACCTTCCACTCCTCCCCCGCCCTGGCGATGGTGCTGAAATCCCGGGTGCGCCCCTCTCGCCGCTCCACGTCGTAGACCAGCTCCCGATGCCCGACGATGTCGTCCCCGCGTGCGGGATCGCGCATCACGATGGTGTCACCGCTCGCATCGACGCGCTTGAGACTGTCGCTGTAGGCGATGCGGTCCGCGACGAGGAGGGTGGAGTCTCGCTGGACCGCAGCCCGGGCAGTGGAGTCCCGCTGGAGAGTCATCAGCCTTCCGGCGGCCTCGAACCGGACCTGCCCCGCCTGATAGCGGACCGCGGTATACCCCCGCCGCGCCATCAACGCGCGGATGACGCTGTCGTCCGGCGCCCAGTCAACGAGCGACGCCCCCGAGCCACGAGGCCCAGGGGCGGGATCGGCGCCGGCGCGCCCACGCGGATCGAACCGCCCTTGGGGACCGAGCGTCGGATCCGGTGGCATCGTCCCCGGGGC
>JBMTXT010000154.1:0-3439 GCA_049453775.1 Gemmatimonadaceae bacterium
CCCCGCTTCGCAGGTGCGGCACCTCGGCCACCCCGCCG
This sequence comes from Gemmatimonadaceae bacterium, assembly GCA_049453775.1. Classification (GTDB taxonomy): domain Bacteria; phylum Gemmatimonadota; class Gemmatimonadetes; order Gemmatimonadales; family Gemmatimonadaceae; genus Pseudogemmatithrix. The sequence goes on from JBMTXT010000154.1 coordinate 39, forward strand.
GAGACGACGAAGGCGACCACATCCGAGCTGACCGCGTCGAGCGGTCGGACCCGCGTGGTCGGGACGAGGACGAGCTGCCCGGAGAAGTTGTACGAGTGCGGGCAATAGACCGCGACATCCCCCGGCAGCCCGAGCTGGGCGAGGGACTGCTGCGTGACGAAGCCGAGCGTCCGGACCGCCCCATCCTCGGAGAGCGCGACCATCACCGGGGTCTCGAAGCGTCGCTGCTCCCCGACGAAGGCGTTCATCAGGTCCTTGGTGGCCGAGTAGAGGAGGCGCACGAAGGGGAGCCGATCGAGGAGCTGGTCGAACCATCCCTCGATCTGGCCGGCGAAGAAGGTCCCGCCGAGGAAGCCGATGAGGGTGATTCCGGCGAGGGTCACGAGGAGTCCCGCCCCCGGCACGGGGAGGCCCAGCCATCCATCGATGGTGGTGAGCACCATCCAGCAGACCGCGACCGTCACGGCGAGTGGGATGGTGAGGACGAGGCCGCGCAGGAAGTAGGTGAGCAGACGCTTCATCGGGGAGGGCTCCGCAACGGGGGGCGACGGCCGAACGTATCTTGAGCAGGTCCAACGGTTCGTCGCAGAAGATAACCCTGCTTCCCGTCCTCCGATGCCCATCCGCGCCCTCTCCCGTTCGCTCCGTCCTCTCCTCGCGGCACTGGCGGTGATCGCCGCCCCCACCCTCCTCGTGGCGCAGGGGGAGCGGCTCCCGCTCACCCAGGACACCTACGATCTCTGGCGGTCGATCCTCCAGCCGACCCTCTCCCCCGACGGGAGGTGGGCGGTCTACACCCTCACCCCGACCGTCGGGGATGGGATGCTCGTGGCGCGCGCGACGAGTGGGACCACGGAGCATCGGGTCCCACGCGGATGGACGGGGCGCCCGCTCACCTCCGTGACGGGGACGCCGTTCAGCGCGCAGGCCGCGCAGATCGCTGGCGACTCGCGCCATGTGGTCTTCCTCCGCTACCCGGAGAAGGCAGCGATGGATGCTGCGCGCGCCAAGAAGGTGCGGCCCGCCGATCAGCCGAAGAACGCGCTGGCGATCCTCGCGCTGGAGACGGGGGCGGTGACGACGGTCGAGAAGGTGCGGGCCTTCCAGCTCGCCCGCGATGGCGGCCGCTTCGTCCTCTACCAGCCCGAGGTCGATACCGCGGCGGTTGGCGCGCGGGGTGGCGCGGTCGCCCGTCCGGCGCCTGCGGCGGGGACGGCTACCGCCGATTCGGCGCGCAAGCAGCCCAAGAAAGACACCGGTGCCCCCCTCGTCATCCGCGAGCTCGCGACGGGGCAGGAGACCCGCGTCGAGGGCGTCACGGGCTATGCGGTCGACCGCGCGGAGCGCGTCGTCGTCTACGCGGTGGCGGGCGCTGACTCGCTCAAGGTCGATGGCGTCTACGCGCGTGACCTCGCGACCGGGACCGTCACCCCCCTCAAGACGGGGACGGGGAACTATCGCGCGCTCGCCCTCGATGAGGCGGGCGCCCAGGTCGCCTTCGTGACCGACGCCGATGAGTTCACCACGGCGGAGAAACCGCGGATGGCGCTGTACCATGCGGCGCTCACCGGGCCGCGGGGTCGCCCGGGGCCGCAGGCCGCGACCCTCGCCGTCGCGCCCACCGCGGTCGGTGAGGGGCTCCGCATCGCCGATCGCGGGGTCGACTTCGTGAGGTCCGGGAGCGTCCTGCGCTTCGCGATCGCGAAGGTCCTCCCTGATTCGATTCCCGCCGATTCCCTCGCCGACAAGGCGATTGTCGATCTCTGGCACTGGCAAGACGCGCGCCCGCAGCCGATGCAGCGCATTCAAGCGGGCCCGGATCGGAATCGGAGCTGGGTGGCGGTCTATCATGTGGCGACCAAGCAGATGCGTCGTCTCGGCAGTGACTCGCTCCCCCAGGTCACGCTCTCCGACGATGGGCGCACCGCAGTGGCGTCCACGAGCGTGCCGTATGAGCTCGACGCCATCCGTGGCGAGAACGGTTTCGACATCCATGTGATCAACACGGCGACCGGGGCCTCGCGGCAGGTCGCCACGAAGGTGCGGGGCGGGGGCCAACTCTCGCCGGCGGCGAAGTTCGTCACCTGGTGGGAGGGGGGGCGCTATCGCGTCCATGAGGTCGCCTCGGGGCGCACGCGGGACCTCACCGCGGCGGTCACCGGGGTCCGATTCGAGAACGAGGAACACGACACCCCGAGCGAGCCCGGGCCCTATGGTCTGGGCGGGTGGACCACGAACGATGCCCGCGTCCTCGTCTACGACCGCTACGACATCTGGGAGATCGACCCCCTCGGCGTGGCCGCGCCGCGCGTGCTCACCGATAGCGTGGGCCGCCGGGAGCAGCTGACCTTCCGTGCGGTCCCGCCGGAGGCGGAGCTGCGTGCCTTCGATCCCGCGGCACCGCTCACGCTCCGTGCCTTCGACAACGTCTCCAAAGCGGCGGGGTTCTATCGCGAGCGCCTTGGCGCCACGAGCGCGCCGGAGCGGATCGTGATGGCGGCGAAGAGCTGGCCGGTCTACGCGAAGGCGCGCCGCGCTGACCAAGTGCTCGTGGCCCGTGCCGACTATCGCGAGTTCCCGAACCTCTGGACCGGGCGTGCGCTCGATCAGCTCACCCAGATCAGCGATGCGATGCCGGAACAGGCGCGCTATCGGTGGGGGAATGTCGAGCTCGTGAAGTGGGCGAATCTCGATGGCGTCCCGATGGAGGGGCTCCTCTTCACGCCAGAGGGATTCGACTCCACCAAGGCGTACCCGATGGTGACCTACTTCTACGAACAGCTCTCGGACGGCCTGCATAACTACGTGCGGCCGGCGGGGCGGAACACCATCAACCCGGTGGTCTACACCTCGCTCGGCTATCTCGTCTTCATGCCGAACATCCACTACACCCCGGGCTATCCCGGCCCCAGCGCGGTGAAGGCGATCGTCCCCGGGGTGCAGTCGCTCATCGCGCGCGGGATCGCCGATCCCAGGCGCCAAGGGATCGCGGGCCAGTCGTGGGGGGGCTATCAGACCTCGTACGTGATCACCCAGACCTCGCTCTTCGCGGCGGCGGTGCCGAATGCGACGGTGGTGAACATGACCTCGGCCTACGGCGGGATCCGGTGGGAGTCGGGGGTGGAGCGTGCGATCGTCAATTACGAGCGCGGCCAGAGCCGGATCGGGGGCTCCCTCTGGGAGTTCCCGGAGCGGTACATGGAGAACTCGCCGCTCTTCTTCCTCGACCGCGTGACCACGCCGGTCCTTTTCATGGCGAACGATGCGGACGGGGCGGTGCCCTGGTATCAGGGGATCGAGTACTTCGTCGCGATGCGTCGCCTCGGAAAGGAGGCGTACATGCTCAACTACAACGGGGACGCCCACAACCCGCGGAAGTACGCCAACCAGAAGGACGTCGA
>JBMTXT010000155.1:0-3422 GCA_049453775.1 Gemmatimonadaceae bacterium
TGCGCGGGACCTTGTAGCGGTCCGCCTGGCGCCACACCGTCTCGGTCTGCGGCTCGACGCCGGCCACCGAGTCGAGGAGCGCCACCGCGCCGTCGAGCACGCGGAGCGAGCGCTCCACCTCGACCGTGAAGTCGACGTGCCCCGGGGTGTCGATGATGTTGATGCGGTATTCCGGCCCCTCGCCCTTCGAGTCGGACTGCCCATGCCGCATCCAGAAGCAGGTCGTGGCGGCCGACGTGATCGTGATGCCGCGCTCCTGCTCCTGCTCCATCCAGTCCATCGTGGCCGCGCCGTCATGGACCTCGCCGATCTTGTGCGACTTCCCCGTGTAATAGAGGACGCGCTCCGTCGTCGTGGTCTTCCCGGCATCGATGTGGGCCATGATGCCGATGTTCCGGTAGAACTTCAGGTCGGTCGTGCGAGCCATCGTCTCAAGGATTCGGTCAGGGTCGGTCGGTCTGGTACGCGAGTCTCAGGTCCTGCGCTTCGGTCCAACAAAAACGCGGCTGGACCAGCATTCCCCCCGTCCTGCATCCGGGGAATCGGTCTCCATCCGCTCTCGCCGGGTACAGTCACCGCTGCTGCATGACTGGGGACCCGCGGCGCGCCGAGCGAACCTCCCGCCCGACGTCAGATTGTCCTGCGTGCTTTTCGGGAACCGTGGCGCTGGGTCACCCCAGCGGGATCGATCGGGCTGTCCACTCCCCCCGCGCGTCACTCCAACCGACGTTGGCGGGCCCATCTTTCCGGGGCGCAGTTCCCCGGGGATGCCATCGAGGCCATCCGTCGCCACACCCCCCGGCCGAGACCGATTCGGTGTAGCCTGTAAAAGGTAGCGGGAAATCGGCCCCTGTCAACGGCTTGCGAGACTTCCCGTGCTCAAAGCCGAAGGCTGAAGGTTTGAAGCTTTCAGCCTCCAGCCTTGGGCCTTCCGCCTACCACCGGTAGTGCGCGAACGCCTTGTTGGCCTCGGCCATCTTGTGCGTGTCCTCGCGCTTCTTCATCGCGTTCCCCTCGCCCTTGGCCGCCGCGAGGGTCTCGGCCGCGAGCTTCTCGGCCATCGACTTCTCATTGCGGTCACGCGAGTACGAGATCAACCAGCGCATCGCCAGCGCGGTCCGACGCTCCGGACGCACCTCGACGGGCACCTGGTAGGTGGCGCCACCGACGCGGCGGCTCTTCACCTCGACCACCGGCTTGAGGTTCGTGAGGGCCTGCTTGAAGACGTTCACGCCCGGCTGGGCCGCCTTCGCCTCCACGATGTCCATCGCCCCGTAGAAGATCCGCTCGGCGGTAGACTTCTTCCCCTGGTACATCAGCACGTTGATGAACTTGCTGACGGTCTGGCTGTCGTAGCGCGCATCGGGGAGGATGGTGCGCTTCACGGCACTCTTGCGGCGGCTCATTTACTTCTTCCCTCCCGCCGCGGCACCCGCCTTCGGCTTCTTGGTCCCGTACTTGGAGCGGCTCTTGTTGCGCCCATTGACGCCAGAGGCGTCGAGCTTGCCGCGCACGATGTGGTAGCGCACGCCCGGGAGGTCCTTCACACGGCCCCCGCGGATGAGCACGATCGAGTGCTCCTGCAGGTTGTGGCCCTCGCCCGGGATGTAGGCGGTGACTTCGAAGCCGTTCACGAGGCGGACACGCGCGACCTTGCGCAGCGCCGAGTTCGGCTTCTTGGGGGTGGTGGTGTACACGCGGGTGCACACGCCCCGCTTGAACGGGTTCTCCTTCAGAGCCGGCGCCTTGTCCTTCTTGACGACTTCGCGGCGGCTCTGCCGGACGAGCTGGTTGATCGTCGGCATCGTACCTTGGGTTGTTCGACCTTCTGCCTCTACGTGGATCGCCCGGACGGGCGGCACGGAACAGAGCCTCGGAAGATAGAGGGGCCGTGGGGGGGAGGTCAACCCAAGGGACAGGTCACAGGGGTCAGGGGTCAGTGGCCGCGCTCCCTGACCCCTGCTCCCTGACCCCTGCTACCCGACCACCGCCCCCAACAGCCCGAATCGGATCGCCCGCCCGGCCAGGCAGAGGATCAGGAAGCGCCAGCAGGGGATCGCCAGGATCCCCGCCGCGATCGAGGCGAGGTGAAAGGGGGGGATGCTGGTCAGGGCACTTACCCCGAGGAGACCCGTCCCGAAGGTTGGGCGCTGGGCCAGCATCGCCCGGGCCCGGTCGACCATGCGCTGGGCGCGGGGGTGGGGGGCGCGGTCCGCGGCCCGCCCGATCAGGTACCAGGGGACCTTGGCCGCGACATGCCCCACCGTGAAGGCGGCCAGCAGGGCCCACGAGAGCCCGGCTGGCCGAATCGCACCCAACCCCAGGGCGGCCACCTCGGCCAGCCCGACGGGGAGGATCCCGACCGACGCTCCCAGGAGCAGCGCCCCGCCCAGCGCGAGCAGGGGCTGCGAGGGATCGACGGTCAGGAGGACCTCACGGGCCGAAGCCCGACGGCGCCTTCTCCTCCTGCGGGGTGGAGAGGATCCGCTTGTAGCACCAGAACGTGCCGACCCAGACGAAGGTCAGCGAGACCGTCATGAAGATCCATCCGAGTGTCGTCATGGCCGGCCTCAGTCCGCTGGAGTGTTATCGTCGATGTCGACCCCCGCCGCCCGCAGGCGACGCGCGCCGACCCAGGTCACCACCACGAGGTAGAGCAAGATCCCCGCGATGGTGAACAAGCCCATCCGCGCGCCGATCGACGCCCACGACTTCCGGATCTCCTCGCCGAGGCTCTGCACAGTGAAGCCGACGAAGACGATGATCAGGTAGGCCGGGGCGATGTACTTCATCACGACCTTGAAGATCGTGGGGATCTGGATCGAGGCGCCCTGATGGAGTTCACGCCACCCCCGGTCGATCCCGAAGACCCACCCGAAGTAGATGATCTGGACCATCGCGAGCAAGAAGATCAGGTAGGTCCCGACCCAGAAGTCGACGGTGGACCAGAAGGCCCCTCCTTCGGTGAACCAGAGGGTGAGGATCGCCCCGATCGTGCCGATCCCCGCGATCGTGGCCGTGGACTTCGTGTGCGTCCACCCCGTCGCCTCCTTGAGATGCGCGACCGCCGGCGCATACATCGACAGCGAGCTCGTGATCGCCGCGAGCCAGAGCATGAAGAACCAGACCGCGCCGATGATGTTCTCGAACGCTCCCATCTGCGCGAAGACCACCGGGAGGGTGTTGAAGCCGAGGCCGAACGACCCGGTCGCGACGGCGCCTGCCGTCCCACTCACCCCCAAGAAGACGACGGCGGCGGTGAGGGTGATCATCCCGCCGAAGCCGACCTCGAAGAGCTCGTTGGTCGCCCCCGCGGTGAGGCCGGAGAGCGCCACGTCATCCTGCTTCTTCATGTAGCTGGCGTAGTTGATGATCACGCCGAAGCCGACGGAGAGGGAGAAGAAGATCTGCCCCGCCGCGGC
>JBMTXT010000156.1:0-3396 GCA_049453775.1 Gemmatimonadaceae bacterium
CGGGCAGGTGCGGCGCGAGACCAACCGGGCCGGCGGACTCGAAGGGGGGATGACCACGGGCGAACCACTCATCCTCCGTGTGGCGATGAAGCCGATCTCCACCCTCATGCGCCCGCTCGGGACGGTCGACATCGCGACCGGCGCCCCCGCCGAGGCGTCGGTGGAGCGGAGCGATGTGACGGCCGTGCCCGCGATGGGCGTGATCGCCGAGGCGATGACCGCACTCGTGCTGGCGGATGCGCTGCTCGAGAAGTGCGGCGGTGATTCGCTCGGCGAACTGCAGCGGAACCTCGCGGCGTACCTCGCGCATGTCGACGCGCGTCGGGGCTGACGCGGACGAGGCGGGGTCGCGCGACGACGGGGCGCCTCGCGGGCCGCGGTCCCTCGTCCTCGTCGGGTTGCCCGGGGCCGGGAAGAGCACCGTCGGTGCGCTGGTCGCGGCGCGACTCGGCTGGCCCTGTATCGATCTCGACCAGATGATCGAGCGGAGGGCGGGTCGCACCATCGCCGAGCTCTTCGCGGAGGAGGGGGAGGGTGCCTTTCGTGGCTGGGAGCGGCGCTTGACGGCCGAGGCGGCGCCGGCGGATGGGGCGCCGGTCGTCCTCGTCCCCGGGGGGGGATGGATCGAGGATCCGGACCACCGGGCCCGGTTCGGGGTATCGCTTCGGGCCGTGTATCTGGCCGTCGACCCGGCGGTCGCGGTGCGTCGGATGGGGGCGACGATCGCCGACCGGCCCCTGCTCCGAGGTCCAGATGCTGAAGGGGCCGTTCGGGAGCTTCTCCGGCGCCGTGAAAGTCTCTATCTGCAATCAAATCATACGGTTAGCACCGATTCGATCGGGGCGGACGCAGTGGCCGCTCTTATAGTTGCGCTTGCATTGGGACAGCGACCGGACTAGGATAGCCCAGCTTATGGCGACCACCAAGAAGAAGACCGCGAAGAAGGCCGTGAAGAAGGCGGCGAAGTCGGCGACCAAGACCGCTGCCAAGCGGGCCAAGCGCGTCGTGGCCGAGCCCGAGCTTCCGCACGACGAGGAGGCGGCCCGGGCGGCGGCGGGCAAGTCGCTGGTCATCGTGGAGTCCCCGGCCAAGGCGAAGACGATCGGGAAGTACCTGGGTGCCGGCTATGCCGTCAAGGCGACCGTCGGGCACATCCGGGATCTCCCGGTCAAGCATATCGGGATCGACATCGAGCATGGCTTCACGCCGCAGTATGTGACGATCCCCGGGAAAGAGAAGACGGTCGCCGAACTGAAGAGCGCGGCGAAGACGGCCAAGGAGGTCTTCATCGCGACCGACCCCGATCGCGAAGGGGAGGCGATCGCCTGGCATGTCGAGCAGCAGATCACGGGACGACAGGCACCGCCGATCAAGCGGGCGCTCTTCTTCGAGATCACCAAGGACGCCGTCCGACAGGCGCTGGCGCAGGCGCGCGCCATCGATCAGAAGAAGGTCGATGCGCAGCAGGCGCGGCGGGTCCTCGACCGCCTCGTGGGCTACAAGGCGAGCCCCCTCCTCTGGAAGACGGTGAAGAAGGGGCTCTCGGCCGGTCGGGTACAGACGGTGGCCCTGCGGTTGCTCGTCGAGCGAGAGCGCGAGATCCGCGCCTTCGTCCCGCGCGAGTACTGGAAGATCACCGCGCAGCTCGCGTATCAGGGGCAGACCTTCGCCGCGAAGCTCCACCACATCGACGGAGCCAAGCCGGAGATCGGGAGCGCCGCCGATGCGCAGGCGATCGTCGCCGAGTTGGCGCAGCGGACGACGTTCGACGTCACCGACCTCAAGCAGCGGGAGCGGCGGAAGCGCCCCGAAGCCCCGTTCAAGACGAGTACCCTCCAGCAGGAAGCGGCGAAGAAGCTCGGCTTCGGCTCCAAGCGGACGATGCGCCTCGCGCAGAATCTCTACGAGGGCGTGCAGCTCTCGACGGCCGAGGGCGCAGTCGGTCTGATCACCTACATGCGCACCGACCATGTGCGCGTCGCCGAGTCGGCGGCGGCCGCGGCGCGGGCCTATCTCGGCACCCAGTTCGAGGCGTCGTATCTCGCCGATGGCCCGCAGCTCTACGCGGAGGCCAAGGATGACGCGACGCAAGGCGCGCACGAGGGGATCCGTCCGACCGATCCGGCGCGGACCCCCGAGTCGGTGGCGCGCTACCTCACGCCGGAGCAGCTCAAGCTCTATACCCTCGTCTGGCAGCGCTTCATGGCGTCGCAGATGGCGCCCGCGATGTTCGATACGACGACGATCGACTTCGACCTCGGGCGCTATCTCTTCCGTGCCACGGGGTCGGTCGTGAAGTTCCCCGGCTTCCTCGCCCTCTACAAGGAGGCGCACGAGGAAGGGGATCACACCGCACTCGAGGATGCGCAGCCCCTCCCGCCGATCCCGGCGAAGGCGAAGGTCCCGGTGCAGTCGGTCGACCCGACGCAGCACTTCACCGAACCGCCCCCCCGCTACTCCGAGGCCTCACTCGTCAAGGAGCTCGAGAAGCGGGGGATCGGACGGCCGTCGACCTACGCCTCGATCATCTCGACCCTCACCGAGCGGCATTACGCCGACCTCGAGCAGCGCCGCTTCTTCCCCACGCCGCTCGGCGAGTCGGTGGAGAAGGTGATGGTGCGGCAGTTCCCGCGCGAGTTCGACGTCGGCTTCACCGCCGAGATGGAGCACGAGCTCGACAAGATCGAGGAAGGCGCCCTCTCGTGGGAGAAGGTCCTCGAGGCATTCTGGAGCCCCTTTGAGACCTCGCTCGGCTCGGTCGACACCGAGGCGTTGATCCGTGAGGCGCACGACCTCGGCGCCCTCGCCCAGGAGCGGTGCCCGACCTGCGGGGGACGCCTCGTGCCGAAGGGGGGGTTCTTCGGGCCCTTCATCGCCTGTGAGCACCATCCCAAGGCCTGCACCTTCACGCGCCCGCTCAAGAGCGAGCAGAAGGAGAAGCGGTATGTCGACGTCGCCTGCCCGGAGTGCAGCGAGCGTCCGATGATCGTGCGCAAGTCGCGGAGCGGGGAGTTCCTCGGCTGCACGCGCTTCCCGAAGTGCAAGGGGACGAAGTCGATGCCCACCGGGGTGAAGTGTCCCAAGGACGGCGGGGACATCGCGGCGCGGAAGTCGAAGAAGCGCGGGAAGACCTTCTACGGTTGCGAGAACTATCCCAACTGCGACTTCGTCTGCTGGGACAAGCCGGTGCCCGAGGCCTGCCCGGAGTGTGGGAAGGTCGGGGCGGAGGCCAAGAGCAACAAGACGCGTGGCGCGTATCGGAAGTGCCTCAATCCCGACTGCCAGAACGAGTGGGATGTGCCGGAGACCGGGGCCGACGCCGCGGCCGAGGTGGCGGCGGCCGGGTGAGGCGATGACCGACGCGGTGACGGTGGTCGGGGGCGGCCTCGCAGGGAG
>JBMTXT010000157.1:0-3368 GCA_049453775.1 Gemmatimonadaceae bacterium
TGCGGCCAGAACATCTCGATGAGGTCGGCCCGGGGGACATATTCTCCTGCGCGCACGCAGAGATGGAGGGCGAACGCGAATAGGAGCTCCGACGCGGGCAGGATCGTCCCCGCCGGCGTCACGATCGCACTCCGTCCGAAACACCGAGCCTCGATCACGTGGGTCCCCCTCTAGGGCACGAGCTCCCTGATGGTTCCACCGGGCCGTCAATAGCCCGTCAAATCACGTGCGCAGAAGGACTTATGAGTGTCAACGGCGCGCGAGGATCGTCTCGATTCCGACCCCCTCGGCCTCCGCCTGGAAGTTCAACACCACCCGGTGCCGAAGGACGCTGAACGCCACGGCATCCACGTCCTCGAGGTCGGGTACGGCCCGACCATCCATCGCGGCCCGCGCCTTGGCCCCGAGCACCAGATTCTGACCGGCTCGGGGACCCGCCCCGAAGCTCACATACTTCCGCACCGCCGGTGAGGCATCGGGCTCACCCGGACGCGTGGCGCGGGCCAGGGCCACGGCATGGCTGACGACGGAGGGCGGGGCAGGGAGCCGCCGCACCAACCCCATCAGCTCCCGCAACTGCGCCGCGGTCACGATCGGCCGGACCTCCCCCCGTGCCATACCGGTGGTCGCGGTCACGATCGCCTCCTCCTCCGCACGCGTCGGGTACCCGATCCGCAGCTCATACATGAACCGGTCGAGCTGCGCCTCGGGGAGATGATACGTGCCCTCCTGTTCGATCGGGTTCTGCGTGGCGAGCACGAAGAAGGGATCAGGGAGGGGATAGGTCTTCCCGGCGACGGTCACCGTCCGCTCCTGCATCGCCTGCAGCAGGGCGGCCTGCGTCTTCGGCGGGGCGCGGTTGATCTCGTCCGCGAGGACGATGTTCCCGAACACCGGACCGCGCGCGAAGGTGAAGGCCCGCCGCCCGGTCCCATGGTCCTCCTCCAACAGCTCGGTCCCGGTGATGTCGCTCGGCATCAGATCCGGGGTGAACTGGATCCGGCTGAACTCGAGGTCGAGCGACTGCGCGATGGTCTGGATCAGGAGGGTCTTCGCTAACCCGGGGACCCCCACCAGCAAGACATGGCCCCCCGCCAAGACGGCGGAGATCATGTTGTCGATGATGTCGTGCTGCCCGACGATCCGCTGCCCGACCTGGGCGGCGATCTCACCCCGGGCCCGGGCGAGGGTAGCAAGGAGCTCGAGGTCGCGGGTATCGGTGGTCGACACGAAGGGGAGGGAGACGGGAGAAGTGGACCGCTCCAATCAATCTACCAGATTCCGAAGGGGAAGTTATCCACATTCCAGGGGGTTTATGCGCCCCAACCCCATGGCCAGCTTCGCTTGCGCTTTTTTTCACAAGCTCCTACGATTCAAGGCTGTCATGCCAGGGGATTCCCGTTCTTCCCTGAGCTCCGTCGGTCGGTTCGCCGGACTCGGGTTCCAGCTCGTCGCCGCCATCCTCCTCTTCCTCTATGGAGGGCAGTGGGTGGACCGTCGGCTGGGAACGGATCCGATCTTCCTTCTCCTCGGCGTCTTCATCGGCGCGGCGGCGGCCATCTATTCGATGTACCGGAGTCTGATGGCCGAGCAACGACGAGAGGCGGCGCAGGACGCGGAGAAGCGCCGATGAGGGCGTGGCTGCGGTTCGCCGTGCTCTCGACGGCGGTCATCACCGGGCTCGCCTGGCTGGCGTCGCTCCGATGGTCGGATCCGATGCTCGCCCGCGCGATCTGGTCCAGCGCGGCGATCGCCTCGGTGGTGCAGATGGTGAGTTTCGCGGTCGCACGACCGCTCATGGGTGCCAACCCGATCGCGGGCTGGGGACTCGGGTCGATCGTGCGGTTCGCGGCGGTGATGATCCATGCGGTGATCGGCGTCCCCGCACTGGCGGTCCCCTCGGGGGCGGCGCTGGTGAGCCTCGTGGGATTCCTCTTCGTGACGATGCTGTTCGAGCCTCTCTTCCTGAGATCCTGATGCTGCTGCGCGCGTTCCTCGCCTCGTTCGCCCTCCTGACCCTCGTCGCCGCGCCCGCGCACGCCGAGGGCGGGGCCGCCGGTTGCCATCTCCCCGAGATGGGCCACTCGGCGGAGAAGGTCGACATCATCACGCCGCACATCACCAACGGCGACCATCTCGAGATCCCGTACTACAAGTTCCCGTTCTTCATGGAATGCACCCTCCCCAAGTGGAAGCCGGTGCACCTCGGCGGGCTGGAGATCGACCTCTCCCCCACCAAGCACGTGGTCTTCCTGGTCCTCGGGAGCGCGATCCTCTTCCTCATCATGCTGCTGGTCGCCCGCGCGCATCGGCGGGCGATGGCGCAGGGGGGCGTCCCAGCGGGTGGGACGAACGCGATCGAGGCGATGATCCTCTACATCCGGAACGAGGTCATCCTGCCGAACGTCGGGCACCACGGCGAGGGCTTCGTCCCGTACCTGCTCACGGCGTTCTTCTTCATTCTGACGCTGAACCTCCTCGGCCTCGTGCCGTATGGGGCGACGGCCACGGGCAACATCTCCGTCACGGCGACGCTCGCGATCCTGACCTTCCTCACGGTGGAGATCGCCGGGATCCGGGCGAACGGCCTCGGGTACCTCAACACGATCTTCTACTGGAACAACGAGCTCCCCGCGGCGATGCGGCCGGTGATGTTCCTCATCATGAGCCCGGTCGAGATGATCGGGAAGCTCACCAAGCCGTTCGCGCTCGCGATCCGTCTCTTCGCCAACATGACGGCGGGGCACATCGTCGTGCTCGCGCTCATGGGGCTGATCTTCGAGTTCGGGAACCTGATCTCGGGGGCCCCGCTCCTCATGGCGACGCTGATCATGGTGCTCGAGCTCTTCGTCGCCTTCCTGCAGGCCTTCATCTTCACCTTGCTCTCCTCGGTCTTCATCGGCCAGATCCGCGAGGCGCACCACTAGTCGGACCCGTCGCACCGCAGCACCCCGTACCCCGGCGAGTGTCCGGGGGAGGTCCGTTGGGTCGCGAGACCCGCTGACGGACGGCGCCGACCGGCGCGCAGGACCACGTAGGACCAGAACTCTTCAGAGGACAGTACCATGGCGTTCTTCCCGCTTCTCCAGGAGGCCGCGCAGACGGCCTCGAACAGCAACGGCCTCGCCCTCATCGGCGCCGGCCTCGGTGCCGGCCTCGCCGTGATCGGCGCGGGCATGGGCATCGGCAACATCGGCGCCAAGGCGATGGAGGGCATCGCCCGTCAGCCTGAGGCCGCCGGCAAGATCCAGACCGCGGCGCTCATCCTCGCGGCGCTCATCGAGGGCGCGGCCCTCTTCGGCGTCGTCGTCGCGTTCCAGATCCAGGGCAAGTTCTAACTCCCGCTGGTCGCGGGGGGGGGGGGGGGG
>JBMTXT010000158.1:0-3355 GCA_049453775.1 Gemmatimonadaceae bacterium
GCGCTTCCCCAAGGCGCCGCGCTGGGAGAAGGATCCCACCTTCGATCACAAGGTGGGCGCGCTCAAGGCGGTGCGCGATGCCGCCGCCACGCGGCTCGAACTCGATCCCGGGGTGTTGTGCTCACGCGAGCGGATGGAGTCGGTCGCCCGACTGCTCCCGCGTGAGCCGCAGGCGCTCACGCAGCTCCCGGAGTTCCGGCAGTGGCAGATCGCGGAGCTCGGCCAGGGCTTCATCGAGGCGCTGGCGCCGTTCGCCAAGGATTCGCCCTACCGCGAGTAGGTGTCGCGCCCGATGCGCGTCGCCACCGTGTGACGCGCGCTAGAAGCCGAGGTAGGCACGGACCCGCGGTTCGATCCGCTCGGGGGTCCAGGGCGGCGACCAGACGAGATTCATCGTGACCGTCCCCACGCCGGGAAGCGCCTTCAGCTGCTGTTCGGCCTCCGTCATGATCTCGGGTCCAGAGGGGCACCCCGGCGAGGTGAGGCTCATGTCCACGGTGACATCGGCGCCCGCGAGCTTGATCTCATAGATGAGGCCGAGGTCGAGGATGTTCAGGTTGAGCTCGGGGTCCTTCACCCGCCGGAGCGCGAGACGGACCTGGTCCTCGGAGATGGGGCCATCCGTGGCGGGGGTCGCGGTATCGTCGGTCGGCGCCGGGGATACCGGGGTGGGATCGATCGGGGTATCGCTCATGGGACGGGTCGGTCGGAGTGTCAGCCGCGCGCGCGACGCGCGCGGGCGGCCGGTCGTGTCGTGGGGCGCGGCCCCGTCGGGGCGCGCCGCGAGGTCCAGCCCTGCGCGAGGTCCACGCGAAAGGTGCGCGGCCAGGCGAGCGCCGTGAGGTCGGGGGCATCGGTGATCGCGAGGGCCGCGGCATCCGCCATGTCATGCCGGACGTCGGCGATCACGATCCCGGGTCGTTTCGCCCGCGGCTCGTGTACGCGGTTGGTTAAGAGGATCACGAAGAGCTCGCGCTCGGGGTCGATCCAGAGTGAGGTCCCGGTGAACCCGGTGTGCCCGAAGGCGTTCCGGCTGAGGAACTCGCCCGCCCCGCGCTCGCCGGCGGCGACCTCCCACCCGAGGGCGCGCGCGTTCGCGACGGGGGTGATGAAGCGGCGGATCGTCGTGTCACTGACGATCCGCACCCCGCCATAGAGGCCGCCATTGATGAGCATCTGCGCGAAGATGGCGAGGTCCCCCGCCGAGCCGAAGAGCCCCGCGTTCCCGGCGATGCCATTCAGCCGGAAGGCGGTCTCATCGTGCACCTCACCCTGCAGCATCCCGACGCCGCGCAGGGTGCCCTTCTCCGTGGGCGCGATGCGCGCGCGGAGCGCCATCCCGGGTCGGAAGCCGGTGTTCGACATCCCGAGCGGGGTGAAGACGCGTTCCTGCACGAAGCGGTCGAGCGGTTGTTGCGCGACGGCCTCGATCACCCAGCCCGCGATGATCGGGCCGAGGTCGGAGTAGAGCATCGTGGAGCCCGGCGCATGCTTGAGGGGCGCCTGGAGGATCTGCGTCCGCCCCCCAGCGGGATCGGTCGCGGTGCGCCAGATCGCGAGGCCGGCCGGTAACCCTGCGTGATGCGAGAGGAGCTGCCGCACCGTCACCTGCTCCTTGCCGGCGCCGGTGAACTCGGGGAGGTACTGCTGCACCGGGGCGTCGAGCCGGAGCTTCCCCTCGTCGTAGAGGATCATCGCGGCGGTGGTGGTGGCGATGACCTTCGTCAGGGAGGCGAGGTCGTAGATCGTCTCGTCCGGGCTCACGGGCCGGGCATGTTCGTTCCAGCTGAGGCGGCCGTATCCCTTCTTCCAGACGGTGTAGCCGCGGCGTCCGACGATCACCGCCGCCCCGGGATAGGCGCCGACCGTGATCCCGCGGCGCACGATCCGATCGACGCTGGCGAGGCGCGCAGATGACATACCGACGTCGCGCGGGGCAGCGGCGGGCACGCCCTCACCGAGGGTGAGGGTCGTGGCGAGGGTGAGGAGGGCGCACAGCATCGGTCCGTGTCATCATGACGGGTCGTGCCCCGTCAGGGCAACCCAGGCGTCGCGTCGACGGTGGCGAGGAAGTCGAGCGCCGCGGCGAAGGTCGGTTCAGGATGCTCGAAGAAGGGCATATGCCCCGCCTCGGGGATCCGCACCACGCGGGCGTTCGGGATGAGCGCGGCGCTCGCCTCGGCTTCCGCCACCGGGAGCGCGTCTGTCTCGCCATGGATCAGCAGGACGGGGGCGCGGATCGCGCGATAGCGATCGCGCCAGTCGAATCCCTCACGACGGAGGTGGGCCGCGACGGCCGCACCCGTGGCGCTCAGGGTGTGGGGCGGCCCCGCGATCGCCAGCTGCTGGTCATGGAACCAGGCGGGATACATCGTGCGACTGTAGGTCGCGTGGCGCTCTGGATCGGGCTCGAAGAGGGCGGTGGGGTCGAGCGCGGCGAGAGCTGCATGCGCCGCGGTGGCGCCGCGGGCCAGGAGATGGGCGAGGGCGCGCCCATGGAGCGCGTCGAGCCACCCCGAGGTGGCACCGACGGCATCGAAGGTCACGACGCGCCGGACGCCGTTAGGGTCGGCGGCGGCGGCGAGGAGGGCCATCCCGCCCCCCCACGAGTGCCCGGTCAGGTCCCATCGCGCGATCCCCAGCGCCTCGCGCAGGGCGACGATGTCGAGGATGTCGTGCTCAATGCGCGCCGCGCGGGCACCCGGCGGGGCGGGGGTCTCCCCGCGTCCGCGCTGATCGTAGAGGAGGATCTGCCGTCCCTCCGCGAGGGGGGCCAGGGCGGGCCAGAGGAGGTCGTGGCCATAGATCATCCCGCCATTGATGGCGAGGAGCGGGGTCGCTCCCGGGAGGGCCGGGCTCTCCCAGACCGCGACGTCGAGCCCGCGCACACGGACGGTCCGCCGCGTGAGGGGCGGGGTGCGTGGGCGGGCGCGTCGCCAGGCGATGAGCCGCTGCGCGGCGGTGGAGGGCGCGGGGGTGCTCACACGCGAAAGCTACTCGACGCCGATAGGGGAGGGGGGTATATTCCCCCTATGACCCAGCTGGTCGCGACCGCCCCGTCAGGCGCCGCTCATCAGGAGACGGCGCGGATCCCCGTCACCGGGATGACCTGCGCCGCCTGTCAGGCCAACGTCCAGCGCGCCCTGCAGCGTGTGGCCGGCGTCACCGAGGCCGCGGTGAACCTGATGACGGCGATCGCGACCGTGACCTACGATCCCGCGCGCATCACGCCGACCGGATTGGTCGGGGTGATCACGGCCGCGGGCTATGGCGCTTCGCTCCCCGACACCGCGCCGTCGGCGATCGCCGAGCAGGAGCGACGTGATGCGGAGACGGCAGCGGAGTTCGCGTCGTT
>JBMTXT010000159.1:0-3281 GCA_049453775.1 Gemmatimonadaceae bacterium
GCGCCGGATGAGTCCGGCGCCCCCTCGTGTTTCCATCCCTGCGGTGGGTGGGTCAGCGTCGACGCGTCGAACGCTACCCGAGCGGACCGAGTCGTTCCTTCCCGATGAAGAGCCCGATGATCACCCCGTACTGCAGGAAGGTGCTGATCTCGCTCTTCCACGCCTCCGCCCACGCGAACTCCCCGGCGCTCCCACCAACCGGCGGGCGGGGGATCCACCGCGGGACCCGTGCCTTGTACTCGAGGTACTCGCGCCCGAAGATGCTCTCGAGCACCCCTTCCTCGTAGCGCACGATGTAGAAGTACTCGACGGCGAAGAGGAGGGTCGCGACGGGGAGGAACCAGAGGACGCCGGAGAGGGTGATCACTCCCATCCAGATGAGGAAGTTCCCGACGTAGAGCGGGTTCCGGCTCCAGGCGAAGGGGCCGTGGTTCACGAGCTTCTGCACGTGGCGCGACCGACGCCGCGTCACCGTCCCCGCCGTCGCGACCCCCCACATCCGCCATCCCTCGCCGAGGACCATCAGGAGCGCGCCGAGGATCGTCGTGCGCAGGGTCATCCCCCCCGGGGAGAGGAGCGGGACGAGGAGGAAGGGGACGGGGAGCCAGCCGCGGTTGCGGAAGAGGACCGCACCGATGCGAGCGGCGGTGGTCTGCTCGGCGGCGCTTGGGGCGGCCGTGGGAGTGGACTTGGAAGTGCTCAGGGGACGCTCGGGCGAGAGAAACGAACGGATGGGCCGAAGGTGGTCGACCCCGAGGGCGATCGCAAGGCTCAGGCGATCCCGGCCGGACCGCCAGTCTGGTCGGGGGCGATCAGGATGTCATCCTCCACCCAAAGCGCGCGCACCGTCACGACGATCGCCGCGAGCATGGGGATGGCGACGAAGAGGCCCAGGAATCCGAAGACGTAGGCCGCGACGACCTGCGTCACCAGCGTGAGGGCGGGTGGGAGATCGAGTTGCTCCTTCATGAGGTAGGGGATGAGGAGGTTGTTCTCGAGGAACTGGATCCCCCAGTAGAGTCCCGCGACGACGAGGGCGGTGTGCGGGGTGTCGGCGAATCCCATGAGGATGGCGGGGATCGCGCTCAGGGTGGGGCCGACGTTCGGGATGAACTCGAAGATCCCCGCGATGACGCCGAGGGGGAGGGCCCCGCGGATGCCGAGGAGGGCGAGGGCGATGGTGGTGACGGTCCCGATCACGAGCATCGCGATGAGCTGCGTGCGGAACCAGGTCTTGAGCGTGTCGCTCAGCGCGGTGAGGAGAGCCCCGATCTTGGCGCGTCGGGCGACGGGGACGAGAGCGATGATCCCGCGGCGATAGACCTCCGGGTCTGCGGCGACGTAGAGGGAGAGGAAGAGGATGAGGATGATGGCGCCGGCGACGGCGATGGTGGATTGCAGGACACCCAGGGCGAGTCCGGTGAGCGAGGAGCCGTAGTGGGTGAGGGCGCCGAGGAGTCGGCTCCGTCCTGATGCGCCATTCGACTGCTCATGCGGCTGGTTCGGTGCCGGGGGCATGTCGGCGGGCGCGAGGGTCACATCGGCTGGGGCGGTCGGTGCCGGCGTCGGTGCCACCGCGACGACCGAATCGCGTGGATCGAGCATCTCGAGGATCCCCGGCTGCCGTGCGGCGATCCACCCCTCGAGCTTGAGGACGGCCTCCGGGAGTTTGGTGCGCAGCTCCTTGGACTGGTCGACGAGGGTCGGGCCCGACCAGGCGGCGACGGAGACGAGGGCGGCGAGGGTCCCGAAGACGACGAGGGACGCCGCGATCGTCCGCTTGATCCGGACGCGGGCACAGATCCGATCCACGGCCCCGCTGGCGGCGAGCCCGCAGAGGATCCCGAGGAAGGAGGTCAGGACCAGGAACCGGGCCGACCAGAGGAGCTGGAGCCCGAGGAGGGTCAGGACGACCAGCAGGGCGGCACGGAGGAGGCCGGCTTGGGTGACGGGAGTCTGGGAGGGCGAGGCGTGGGTCACGGGGAGGCGGAGGAGGATCTGAGGGAATCAGGGCCGGTCACCGGGCGGCGGCAAGGGCGCGAGGGGTCGGCTCCCCGGGTAGATTGCACGGGTGACGCCCTCTCGCTCCGATCTCCCCCCGGCGACCTACCTCGATACCGACGCGGCCGTCGCGCGGTGGCTCGCCGCCATCCGGACAGCGCCGATCCTCGCCCTCGATACCGAGGGAGCGAGCTTCCATCGGTTCGTCGATCGGATCTATCTGCTTCAGCTGAGCACGCGCGACCAGCACGCGATCATCGATCCGCTGGCGGTCCAGACACTCCCCTTGCTCGGCGAGCTCGTGCAGCACCCTGAGGTCGAGATCGTCTTCCACGACGCCGACTACGATCTACGGCTGTTGCGGCAGGACTACGGGTGGCAGATCCGCAACGTGTTCGATACCCGGATCGCGGCGCAGCTCCTCGGGATCAAGGCGTTCGGGCTCGCCGCACTCCTGGAGCGGTCGTTCGGGCTCAAGCTCGACAAGAAGCATCAGCGTGCGGACTGGTCGATGCGGCCGTTGAGCGCCGACATGTTGGATTACGCCGCGCAGGATACGATGCATCTGATCGGGTTGCGCGACGTGCTCCATGACGAGCTGCGGCAGCGGGGACGCCTCGCGTGGGCGCAGGAGGAGTTCCGGCGGTTGGAGTCGATCGCGTGGGCGCCGGAGGACCCGGCGAACGCCTTCCTCAAGGTGAAGGGGGCGCGGGACCTCACGCGGCGTGAGCTCGCGATCTTCCGGGAATTGGTGGTCTGGCGCGACGCCACCGCCCTGAAGCTGGACCGTGCCACCTTCCGCGTGATCGCGAACGAGGTGCTCTTCGACATCGTGCGCTCGCTTCCCCGGACCTCGGACGCCCTGGGACGCCTGAAGGGGATGCCGCGCGGGATCCACGAGCGCGCCGGTGGGGAGATCCTCGCCGCAGTCGAGCGCGGCCTCGCCCTCCCTGAGGGGGAGCTCCCGCGCTTCCCCAAGGCGCCGCGCTGGGAGAAGGATCCCACCTTCGATCACAAAGTCGGGGCGCTCAAGGGGGTACGTGACGCCGCTGCGGCGCGCCTCGAGCTCGACCCGGGGGTCCTCTGCTCACGCGAGCGGATGGAGTCGGTCGCGCGGTTGCTCCCGCGGGAGCCGCAGGCGCTCACCCAGATCCCCGAGTTCCGGCAGTGGCAGATCGAGGTGCTGGGGGCGGGCTTCGTCGAGGCGCTCGCGCCGTTCGCGACCGACTCGCCCTACCGCGAGTAGCGCGCGCACGCGCGCCGCGGCGCGCTCCAGACCC
>JBMTXT010000160.1:0-3151 GCA_049453775.1 Gemmatimonadaceae bacterium
GAGCGACGCGCCCGAGTCGCCGGCCCGACTCGGCCCGACCCGCCCCGATCCGGCGGAGCCCGCACGGACCATCCGCCGGATCGACCTCAATTCCGAGAGCCTCGCAGAGACGCAGGCGGCCGCCAAAGCCGACGAGGCCGCTGAGGCGATGCGGCTGGCCTACGTCGCCCTCACGCGCGCGGAGACCCGCTGCTACGTCGTCTGGGGGCCGATCAGCAACGCCGACGCGAGTGCCGTGGCCGCACTGCTCCGCGAGGAGGGCGGGATCGCGCAGGTCGAACGCCTCGTCGACGCGCATCCGATGGTGATGAGCCGATCCGATGATCGCGTCTCTCTCGGTCGCCCATCACCGAGCGTTCATGGCGGCGAGACCGCGGGGATCGATCAGCCCGTGCGAGAGCCACTCGACCGACCGGCCCGACGATTCACGCCAGCCCCTGGGCGTTTCACCGGGTGGCGGACCTCCAGTTACTCGGCGCTGACCAGTGGTCGGCACGATCTCGCGCTCCCTGATCGCGACGTGGAGGATCCTCCGCTGCCGGTCGCGGGCGTGATCAGCACGCCGGCATCGACGGGGATCTTCGCCATCAAGAAGGGGCCGGAGATCGGCGATGCCCTCCATCATCTGCTCGAGCACCTCGACTTCCCGTCGGTCCGCTCCACCACGGGACTCGAGGCGGCGCTCCCCGCGGCGCGGATCGAGGAGGCGCTGGCGCGGTTCGGCGTCCCATGGCGGGATGACGATCGATGGAGCGTGGCCGACATCCAACGCGTCCTCCGCGATGCCTGTCTGACGCGCCTCCCGGGGGCGGACTTCGCGCTCGCCGCGATCCCGACGGAGGCAACGCTCCGAGAGTGGAAGTTCACCATCCCGGTCGGACGCTTCGACCTGCAGACGGTCGCCTCGGCCCTCGAGCGCCATGGGAGCCCTCTTACGCAGCGATACGCCGAGAAGGTGCGACGGATGCGGACTGAGACCTTCTCGGGGTATCTCACCGGGGTCGTCGATCTGGCCTTCGAGCAGGCGGGACGGTGGTGGATCGTCGACTGGAAATCGAACCACCTCGGCGATACGCGCGCCGACTATGACGAGGCGCGGATGGGCGAGGCGATGGTCGCGAGCGACTACCTCCTGCAATATCACCTCTACCTGGTGGCGCTCCATCGGCATCTCCGTGCGCGCATCCCGGGCTATGCCTCGTCGACCCATTGGGGCGGCGTCGCGTACGTCTTCCTCCGCGGGATGGCCGATGGGGAGGCGACGGGGTGGTTCCGCGACACGCCGTCGCCCGCGCTGATCGAAGCGCTCGATGCCGCGCTCGCCGGAGGGGATCCGTGAGCACCAGGCCGGGTGAACCGAGTGAGACGAACGCGATCGATGAGGCCCTCGCCGAGCTGCTCGTGCGCCGTGCCGGGCTGCTCGGGGAGACAGCCGGTCGCGCGAGGGACGCGATTCGCACGTTGTCTGGGATGCGAGCGGATGGGCATAGTGCGCTCCCGCTGACGCGTGAGCCCGCCGGCGCGGAGTGGCGACGGGCCTTGATCGTAGGGGGGCTCGCCGGGGATTTCGACGACCTCCGCCCCTTGGTCCTCACGGGGGACCTCCTGCAGTTCCGACGCTATGCGGAGGCGGAGCGCCGCATCGCCGCTCGCGTCCGCGCTCGTGTGGGCGGCCGGACCCCACGTCTTCGCCTCATCACCGGGGGTCCGGGGAGCGGGAAGACCACCGAGATCGCTCGGCAGATCGTCGCACGCGTCACGGCGGATCCCGAGGTCCGGATCGCGCTGGCGGCTCCCACCGGGAAGGCCGCCGCGCGACTCACCGCGTCGATCGGGGCACGACTGGCGGAGAATGACGCGTCCGCCGAGGTACGGGCGCGGATCCCCGCCGATGCGCGGACGCTGCATCGCCTCCTCGGCTATCGACCGACCGATGACACCTTTCGTCAGGACGGGGCGCAGCCACTCGGCGAAGACCTCATCATCGTCGATGAGGCGAGCATGATCGACGTCCTCATGATGGATGCGCTGCTCGCGGCCCTCCGTGACGACGCCGAGTTGGTGTTGGTGGGGGATCATCATCAGCTCGCCAGTGTGGACGCAGGCGATGTGTTGGGTGCGCTGATCCGGCATCCGGCCGCGGCCCCCGTGGTCACGAAGCTCACGGGGAACCACCGCTTCACCGGTCAGCCGGGGATCTCTGGGGTGGCGGTGGCGATCCGGGATGGGGCGATCGACCGGGCGGTCGAGCTCCTGCTCCGCGGGGAGCACCCCGATGCGCGCTGCCTCCCGACGCCGACGACCCAGGGCGAGCTCCTCGCCCCCATCGTCGTTGGGCTCGAGGCCTGTCTCGCGGCGGAATCCCCACGCGCCCTCCTCGACGCGCTCGACGGGGTGCGGATCCTCTGCGCGGAGCGAAAGGGGCCGTTCGGTGTCGCCGGATTGAACGCGATCGTCGAGCAGTGGGGCGCGCGGCGGGGGCTCGACACGCGGGATCCATGGTACCACCGACGTCCCGTGCTCGTCGGCGCGAATGATTACGGCGCCGAGGTCTTCAATGGCGATCTCGGCGTCTGTTGGCGGGAGCGGGGTCGGACGGAGGTCCACTTCCCGACACCGGACGGCGGGACGCGCCGGCTCCCACCCGAGCGGCTCCCGGTGGTCAGCACCGCCTGGGCGATGACGGTCCATAAGTCACAGGGGTCCGAGTTCGGCGAGGTGCTCCTCGTCCTTCCGCGGGAGGAGAGCCGCCTCCTGAACCGCGAACTGATCTACACCGGACTCACCCGTGCGCGGCGGCAGGTCACGGTGATGGGAACCGAAGCGGTCTTGCGCGCCGGACTCCAGGTGACCGCGTCGCGGACCAGCGGCCTCGAGGCACAGCTCGATGGATGATCTGGGATTGGCCATATCTCTTTCTCCGACGGGACATGCATGATCGACTCGACCACCCTCCTCCTCGCACTCGCCGGTCAGACGCTGGTCTTCGGCGTCGTCCTCTTCCTCGCGCGCCGAAATGCGACCGATCCAACCACAGGTCGGGCCGATGCGGTCGTCGCCGCACGACTCGACGGGCTCGATCGCACGATGCAGGCGCACTTCCAAGGGATGACGACCCAGGGCGAGCAGCAGCGGCAGGCGCTCGATGCGA
>JBMTXT010000161.1:0-3139 GCA_049453775.1 Gemmatimonadaceae bacterium
GAATGCACATAATTCGGATGATTCCCGAGGAGAGACAAGCCGGCCACTGAGCCGCGCACCACCCCCATTGCCTCCGGATTCGACAATGAACCTCTCCACTCGAGCACACCCCGAGCAATCGCGTCATCGATCACCGACGTTGCATCGCCGTCGGCCGCCCCGACCAACACCAGTCGCGGCCCTCCCCGTCGCATTCCTCCTCGGTCAGCGCGGCGGTCAGCGCACCGGACGGGCCGCCGCCGAAGCGGCGCAGCAGGCCGCCGGCGAGTCGGCCGAGCAGCTCGCCAAGAAGATTCGGAACGAGGCGGAGCGCGAGGCGGAGGCCGCCCGGAAGCAGGCGGTCCTCGCCGGCAAGGAAGAGGTGATGAAGGTCCGCGAGGCCTGGGAGCAGGAGGCCCGCCAGCGCCGCGAGGAGATCGAGCGCGAGGAGCGCCGCGTCGCGGAGCGCGAACAGCAGATCGACAAGAAGGTCGACATCGTCGAACAGAAGGACCGCGATCTCGGCCGCCGTGCGAGCGAGTTGGGCCGCCGGGAGAAGCAGCTCGAGGAGCGCCAGGTCGAGCTCGACGGGATGCTTGGCGAGGAGCGTCGGCGACTGGAGCAGCTCGCGGGGCTCTCGGCGACCGAGGCCAAGGCTGAGCTGATCCGTCGGATGGAGGAGGAGGCGCACGCCGATGCCGCCAACCGGATCCGCGAGATCCGCGACACCGCCAAGCGCAACGCCGACCGCGAGGCGAAGAAGATCGTCGCGCTCGCCGTCCAGCGGATCGCGGCCGAGCACACGGCGGAGATCACCGCTTCGGCGGTGGCGCTGCCGAAGGACGATATGAAGGGGCGCATCATCGGGCGCGAGGGGCGGAACATCCGTGCCTTCGAACTCGCGACCGGGGTGGACGTCATCATCGACGACACGCCGGACACGGTGGTGGTCAGCTGCTTCGACCCGGTGCGACGCGAGGTCGCGCGGCTGGCGCTCGAGAAGCTCGTCGCCGATGGGCGCATCCATCCCGGACGGATCGAGGAGGTCGTCGAGAAGTCCCGGAAGGAGGTCGATGCCTCGATCATCGAGACCGGGGAGCAGGCGGCCTATGAGGTGGGGGTGCATGGGCTCCACCCCGAGGTGATCAAGCTCATCGGCCGCATGAAGTGGCGGACGAGCTATGGGCAGAACATCCTCGCGCATTCCAAGGAGGTCGCGTTCCTCGCCGGGATGATGGCGGCGGAGCTGGGGCTCGATGTCGCGATGGCGAAGCGCGGTGCCCTCCTGCACGACGTGGGGAAGGTGCTGACGCATGATCACGAGGGGACGCATGTGCAGCTTGGGGTGGAGGTCGCGACCAAGTACGGGGAGCACCCGCTCGTCGTGAACTGCATCGCGGCGCACCACGATGATGTCCCGCACGAGAGCGAGGTGTCGGTGCTCGTGCAGGCGGCGGATGCGATCTCGGGGTCGCGCCCCGGAGCGCGGCGTGAGGCGTTCGAGACGTATGTGAAGCGGCTCGAGGGACTCGAGAAGATCGCGTCGGGGTACAAGGGGGTCGATCGGGTCTTCGCCATCCAGGCCGGACGCGAGGTGCGCGTGATCGTCGATCCCGATGGGGTCGATGACGCCCGCATGCAATCGCTCACCGCCGAGATCGCGCGACGGGTCGAGTCCGAGCTCCAGTATCCGGGCCAGATCAAGGTCGTGGCGATCCGCGAGACGAGGGCCTCCGACATTGCCCGCTGACCGGATTGATGGGGTCGCGATCGCGGCCAAGGTGCGGGCGCAGGTCGCCGCGGACACCGCGGCGCTGGTCGCGCAGGGGATCGTCCCCGGCCTGACCGTGGTGCTCGTCGGCGACGATCCGGCGAGCGCGGTGTATGTCGCCTCCAAGGAGAAGGCGTGCCTTGAGGCAGGGATGCGCGGCGAGACGATCCGCCTCCCCGCCACGACGCCCGAAGGGGAGTTGCTGGCGTTGATCGATCGGCTCAACGCCGATCCGGCGGTCCACGGGATCCTCGTGCAGATGCCGGTCCCCAAGCAGATCGACGCGCAGAAGGTGATCCGCCGCATCGACCCGATGAAGGATGTCGATGGCTTCCATCCGGTGAATGCCGGGAAGGTGCTGATCGGTGACGCGGACGGCTTCGCGCCATGCACCCCGGCGGGCGTTCAGGTCATGCTCGTCGAGAGCGGGGTCGATACCGCGGGGAAGGAGGCGGTGATCCTCGGGCGGAGCACGATCGTCGGGAAGCCGATGGCGGCGCTGCTCATCCAGTCGGGGAAGGGGGCCGACTGCACCGTCACGATCTGTCACTCGCGGACCAAAGACCTCGCGGCCCACACGCGGCGCGCGGATATCCTGATCGCCGCGATCGGGAAGCCGGAGATGGTCACCGCCGACATGGTGAAGCCCGGCGCCGTGGTGATCGACGTGGGCATCAATCGCGTCGAGGATCCGCAGGCGAAGAAGGGGTATCGCATCGTCGGCGACGTGAAGTACGACGAGGTGGCGCCGGTGGCCTCGAAGATCACCCCCGTCCCGGGGGGGGTGGGGCCGATGACGATCGCGATGCTCCTCGCGAACACGGTGCGCGCCGCACGGCTCGCGCACGGGCGCTGACCCCCGCCGTGTTCGATGCGCCCGGCAGTTCGCCGGAGCAGGCCTTCGGCGTCGGCGAGCTCACCACGCTCGTCAAGCAGGCGCTCGAGGGAGGATTCCCGCCGCTCTGGGTGAAGGGTGAGGTCTCGGGCTTCAAGCGGCATACCAATGGGCACTGGTATTTCCAGCTGAAAGATGCGTCGGGGCAGCTCCCCTGCGTGGTCTGGGCGCGTGACACCCGTCGCATCCCCGCGCCGCCGGACGAGGGGATGTCGGTCTTCGCGCGCGGGCAGCTCACCGTCTATCCCGCGCAGGGGAAGCTGCAGTTCATGGTCGACGCCCTCGAGGCTGAGGGCGAGGGGCTCTGGAAGAAGGCGTTCGATGCGCTGAAGGCGGGTCAATACCCCGAGGCCATCGCAGGCATGCAGGAGTTTTTGACACTGCATCCGACCCACCCACTCGCCGACAACGCCCAGTATTGGCTCGGGCAGACCTATTACGTCACCCGAGATTTCGAACGGGCGATTGCCGCATTCGCGGCGGTGGGCGTGCGA
>JBMTXT010000162.1:0-3075 GCA_049453775.1 Gemmatimonadaceae bacterium
GTCGGCATTCGCCAACAGGGTTCAATACCCGCTGTCAACCAGCCAGCGCAATCGTATTCAGGGGGGCGTGCGCCGTAGGTGTGACGGAGTTGGCAGAATGCCCTTTTCAAGGAAGACTGACAAACCGGTGGCAAGGGCTGGCGCCGCGCGCGCACGACCTGGGGTCGTGCGATCAGGCGGCGTGCGGGGTGCCGGAGGTCGCGGGCATTCCCTCGTCCGGGACCGGACCCCAGACGTACTCCGCCACCCGTGGCGTAGGCTCTGCTCGCGACCCGCTCGAGATGACGATTCCGATCGGCTCGTCGAAGTACTCCGCCACGAGCGCGTCCAACGTCGCGTCGGGCGACGGGTCGAGCAGGGTGGGGGCGGCGGTCTGGATCATGGCAGGCTCCTCTGGTCTCACGCAGCGGGGCGTTGTTGCCCCGTCTTCCTTATAGAAAGAACTACGCACGGGGCATGCCAGTCACCTGATATGGTTAAGTCATTTTATAGCAGTCACTTATGATCATACGTCTGGGCGCAAAACAGGGGTGTGTCGCAGAGCGACACACCCCTAGGAGACGACAGGTGTCTCGAAGTGGTACGCGAGGGACCTCAGGCTACCAGCTTCTTCGCCATGAACGTCGAGGAGGCCCCCGGCTCCGGCACGACCGTGATCGACCACCCCGAGTACCGTGACCGGAGCTCCTCTTCGCTGAGGACCGCCTGGCCCGCCACGAGCGTCTCGATCAGATGCACCCCGCCATCGGTCGTCGCCTCCTGAAGCAGCCGGAAGACACGCTCGCGCTCGATCGACGAGAGTCCCGCGAAAGCCGCTGGGGTACAGATGACCGCGCCAAGGGGGCCATCGGGGGTGAAGGAGATGAGGTCGGCTGCGAAACCGCGCAACCGCTCCGTCAATCCCGCCTCCGATGCGGCGCGCAGCACCTGGTTCACGATCGCCACCTCGGGCTCGATCGCCGTCACCTCGCACCCGTTGGCGGCGAGGTAGAGCGCCGATTCGGTCACCCGCGCCCCGGCGACCACCACCGACGCCGAGACGGCGGATCCCGCCGGGATCGCCTCACGCAGCGGGGTGTTCGATCGGAGCCCCCACCGTTCCGGTCGCTTGAGCTCACTGGCGTTCTTCTCGCGCCGGCGGCGCCAGGTCTCATAGCTCGGGAGGCGCAGACGTTTCGCGATGATCCGATCGACCTCGTCGGCGAGCATCACCTCGCGGATGCCGAGCTGCGGGGCCTCTTCGAGCGCCTTCGCCGCCTCTTGGGCGATCCCGTACATGAAGGCCGTCGACACCGAATTCTTGTAGTCCTCCACCTCCCGCTCCACATACTGCTGATACTCTTGTCGGAGGGAGCGCGGGGAGGAGCGCGGCATCAGGGAGCGCGGGGGAGAGAGGTTCCCTCCAAGCTACGGGGTTTGGGGAGGGTCACAAGGCCTTCCGGGGGGTGGAAAGCGGAATGCGGAAGGCTGAACGCTGAAAGGAAGCGGCGTGTGCTTGAGCTTTCCGCCGTGAGCCGTCAGCCTTCAGCCCAGCATGCCCGAACTTCCCGAGGTCGCTGACGCCGTCCGCCGCATCCGCCCCCAGGTGCGCGGCCGCCGCATCGTCGCCGTCGAACCGCGCCACGCGGCGACCCGCCGGGCCCTCACCCCCGCGACCTGTCGTCGCCTCATCGGACGCACCATCACCGAGGTCACCCGCCTGGGGAAGTATCAGCGCCTCCTGCTCGATGATGGCACCCAGCTCGTCGCGCACTTCCGGCTGGATGGCGACTGGGTGGTGCAGGGCAGTGCGGCGCCGCTCCCGCCGCATGCGCGGCTCGTCCTGCGCCTGGATCACGAGCGGTCGTTGATCCTCACCGACCCGCGCGCCCTCGCCACGCTCACCTGCGACCAGATCCCGGAGCTCGGCCCCGAGGCGGACGCCGCCGAGCTGTCGCCAGACACCCTCCTCGCGCGCCTCGCGGGGACCCGCACCCCCATCAAGCTCGCGCTCCTCGACCAGCGCCGTCTGGCTGGGCTCGGCAACATCTACGCCGCCGAGGCGCTCTGGCGCGCCGGGATCGACCCACGAATGCCGGCGCACCGACTCGATCGCTCGCAGGCCGCGCGACTCCTGCGCGGCATCCGGGCCGCCCTCCGCGACGGGGAGCGCCGCGCTGGCCGCTATCGCACCGGCACGCGCACCGCCCCCTTCAAGGTGTACGACCGCGCCGGGAGACCCTGCGCCCGCTGTGGCGAGGCGATCGCCACCTTCACGCAGGGGGGCCGTACGACGTATTGGTGTCCCGGCTGCCAGCGACCGTCGCGTCGCCCACGCGGCACAACGCGACCGGAGCCGCGCGCTACTCCCCCGCTTCGACCAGCGCCCCTTTGAGGTAGCCCGTCTCGGGGATCGTCAACACCTCGGGATGATCGGCGGGCTGCCCGGTGATCGCGCGGAGGATCATCCGCCGACCCGCGTCCTTGGCCGCCTCCTCGAGCATCCCGAGGAACTCCGGCTTCCGCACATGGTAGCTACAGCTCGCCGTGTAGAGCTGTCCGCCGGGTGCGAGGAGCCGCATGCAGCGCAGGTTGAGGTCTTTATAGCCGCGGAGCGCCCCCGCGATCGATGCTCGGTTCTTCGCGAAGGCCGGCGGATCGAGCACGATGGTCTCGAACCGATCCCCGCGCTGCTCTGCCTCGCGGACGTAGTCGAACACATCCGCGACCACCATGCGGATGTTCGTCCGCCCATTCAGCGCCGCGTTCTCCGCCGCCCGCTCGAGCGCCGGCGCCGAACTGTCCACCGCGGTCACGGCATCGGCCCGCGCGGCCAGGTGGAGCGCGAAGCTCCCATGATAGCTGAAGAGGTCGAGGGCCCGCCCACGCGCCACGCCGGCCACCAGGCGCCGCGCCTCACGCTGATCGAGGAAAGCCCCCGTCTTCTGCCCAGTGTGCGGGGCCGCGAGGTAGCGCACCCCATGCTCGCGCACCTCGATCGTCTCCGGCACGGTGCCCCAGAGCGGCTCCACCCCCCGCATGAGCCCCTCCCGCGCTCGGACGCTCGCGTCGTTCCGCGCGAGGATCCCGTCGATC
>JBMTXT010000163.1:0-3068 GCA_049453775.1 Gemmatimonadaceae bacterium
TGCTGCCCATGGACGTTCACGAGCGATCGCCCGATCTCGGCGAGCACCGCCGCGGTCACCGGGGAGCCATTCACCCAGGCCCGCGCGCGACCGCCGGCCGCCGCGACCTCGCGCTTGAGGATCAGGGTGCCGTCGCAGTCGATCCCCCGCGCATCGAGGTCGCGGATCAAGGCCGCACGCCCGCTCACGTCGAACACCCCTTCGACGGTCGCCTTCTCCGCCCCCGTGCGGACGAGGTCCGCCGAGGCGCGCTCGCCGATGAGCAGGCCAAGGGCCCCGACGATGATCGACTTCCCCGCCCCCGTCTCACCGGTGAGCACATTGAACCCCGGCGCGAGCGCCAGGGTCACCGCGTCGATGATCGCGAGGTTCGTGATCCGGAGTTCGGTCAGCATGGGGGCAGCGTAGATCGACGCGCCCGCGGTACGCGCATCACGGGATCGCGATGCGTGGCCGGCGAGCTCATCCGTCGCGGTCCGCGAGGCCGCCCCAGCCGAGCTTCTGCCGGAGCCGACTGAAGAACGTATCGCCCGAGAGGGTCACCAATCGGACGGGCGCGGCGCTCCGACGCACGATGAGATGCTGGCCCGCGCCGAGCGAGGTCCCCACCTGGCCATCGGCGGTCACGAGGACCTCCTCGGGCAACTCGTCGACCTCGATGCGGAGCACCGTCTCGGGGGGGAGGATCGTCGGGCGGAGCGCCAGCGTGTGTGGCGCCACCGGGGTGACGACCAACGAGTCGAGCGAGGGTACCACGATCGGGCCGCTCGCCGAGAGCGAGTAGGCCGTCGATCCCGTCGGGGTCGCGACCACGACGCCGTCGGCGGCGAACGCCCCCACGAGCTCATCGTCCGCGAAGACGCGCATGCGGAGCACCCGCGCGAACCCGCCCTTGTGCACGACCACGTCGTTGAGCGCGCGGAACTGGACCCCGACGGTCCCGCCCGACGAGCGCGTGGAGGCGTCGAGGGTCAGCCGCGACTGGATCTGATAGTCGCCCGCGGCGAAGGCCGCGAAGGCCGCCCCGAACTGCAGATGGCTGCAGGTCGTCAGGAACCCGAGCTTCCCCAGATTCACCCCGAAGATCGGGACGGGCGCACCATCGAGGAATCGGGCGCCACGCAGCAGCGTCCCGTCCCCTCCGAGCGCGAGGAGGGCGTCGATCTCCTCCGGACTCGAGAGCCGCTCCCCCACCCCGAGCGCCGCATGGAGCGCCGCCTCGTAGCGGAGGGAGAAGCCCTGGCGCGGCGCCTCACGTTGCAGGAGCGCCAGGACCTCGGTCAGCCCCTCGTAGCCGAGATGCCCGACGACGCCGAGCCGCTGGGTCACCCGGCGAGCGCCTCGGACGCCTGCAACGCCCGGACCGCCGCGGCGATCCCTGCCGCATCGATCCCGCTCTGCGCGAGCTGCTTCGCTCGCGACGCCGCGTAGATGATCCGATCGGGGACCCCGAGCGTGTGCACGCGCACGTCGGCGTCCTGCTTGGCGACCACCGCCGCGAGGAAGGCGCCGAAGCCATTCACGACCGTCCCCTCTTCCACCACGAGGAGGCGATCGTGCGTCGCGAGGATCGCCGCGAGCGTCGTCGCATCGTACGGCTTGAGGTAGCGGCAGTTCACCACGGTGACCTCGATCCCATCGGCCGCGAGCGCCTCCGCCGCCTTGAGCGACTCATGCACCATCGTCCCCACGGCGAGGATCGCCACGCGCTCTCCCTTCCGCAGGACCTCCCAGGTGCCATGCGGCACCGCCGGGATCTGCGCCGCCGAGGGCACGAGATCCGGGGCCACGTCCCGGGGATACCGCACCGCGAAGGGGCCGCTCTGATGCGCCATCGCGGAGCGGAGGAGCCCCACCAACTCGGTCCCATCCTTCGGCGCGGTGACGGTCATGTTCGGCACCGCGAGCATATAGGCGATGTCGTAGAGCCCGGCGTGCGTCTCGCCGTCCTCGCCGACGAGCCCCGCACGGTCCATCGCGAAGATCACGGGAAGCGACTGGATCGCGACGTCGTGGACGATGTTGTCGTACCCGCGTTGCAGGAAGGTCGAGTAGATGGCGACCACCGGCTTGGCCCCCTGCGTCGCGAGCCCCGCGGCGAAGGTCACCCCATGCCCCTCGGCGATCCCCACGTCGAAGGTCCGCGCGGGATGCGCCTTCTGCACCGTCCCGATCCCCGTCCCCCCTGGCATCGCCGCGGTGATCGCGACGAGGGCGGGATCCTCGCGCATCAACTCCGTGAGGGCGGTCCCGAAGACGGCGGTGTAGTTCGGATTCGCGGTCGAGACGGTCCGCTGCTTCCCGGTCGCCGGGTCGTGTCCCGGCGGGAGGGCATGCCACTTCTCGCCATGCTCGCCCGCGGGGAACCCGCGCCCCTTCTGTGTGATCACATGGACGAGCCGCGGCCCCTTGAACTGCTTCACCGACTCGAAGGTCGCCGCCATCTGGTCGATGTCGTGCCCATCGATCGGACCGAAGTAGCGGAAGCCCAGCTCCTCGAAGAGCACGCCGGGGGTGAGGAAGGCCTTCACCGACTCCTCCCACTTCCGGACGATCGTCCCCGCATCCTTGAACACCCCCGAGGCATGATCGGCCCAATCACCGATCGCGCTCCGCAACCGGTTGTAGATCGGATTGCGCTGCACCGAGGTCAGATACTTGTGCATCGCCCCGACGTTCGGCGCGATGCTCATCTCGTTGTCGTTGAGCACGACGATGAAGTCGCGGTCCATCGCGCCCGCGTTGTTGAGCGCCTCATAGGCGAGCCCCGACCCCAGCGAGCCGTCCCCGATGATCGCGACGACCTTGAAGTCCTCGCCGCGCAGGTCACGCCCCGCCGCCATCCCAAGCGCCGCCGAGATCGAGGTCGCGGCATGCCCGGCCCCGAAGGTGTCATAGGGGCTCTCGGTCCGCTTGAGGAACCCGGAGATCCCCCCTTCCTGGCGTAGCGTATGCATCCGGTCCTTGCGCCCCGTCAGCACCTTGTGCGGATACCCCTGATGCCCGACGTCCCAGACGAGCTGGTCGCGCGGGGTCTCGAACGCCTTGTGCAGCGCGATCGTGAGCTC
>JBMTXT010000164.1:0-2996 GCA_049453775.1 Gemmatimonadaceae bacterium
CGTCGGCGCGGGGGCCGGCGCGGGGGCCTTCTTCTTCGCCGCCGGCTGCTGCGCCGCGGGCGCCGCCGCGGGCCCGCTCGCCGCGGCCTTCTTGGCCGCGACCTTCTTCTTCGCGGCGGCCGGCTCGGCGACCGGGGCGGTGCGATGCCGTTTGTCGCGCTCCCACCGGACGCGCGCGCGCGCGACCTGCTCATCGGTCAGCGGAGAGGCCGGCGTCCGCGCCGAGATCTCCATCGACCGCAACATGGCCAGCACCTCGTCCGCCGAGATGCCGAATTCCGTCGCTAACTCACTGACCCGAAGCTTGCTCAACCCGTCCCCCTTGAACCGTCTGGTCCCGTTCCCGCCGGAGCGGCGAGCGCGAGGATCCCCTGTGCCAACTCGACGTCCACGACGCCGATCACTGCCGTCGTCTCGCGCCCCCCGACCTGTCCGAGCGTCGCCGCCGATGCCACCATCAGCATCGGCACCTGCTTGGCCGCGAGCAACCCATCGACCTTCTGGCGGCTGTTCGCGGCGGCGTCGGCCGCGACCACCGCGACCCGCAACGTCCCCCGCCGAGCCGCCTCACGGACCCGATCCACTCCTAACACGGCGCGCCGCGATCGCAGTCCGAGCCCCAAGAGGCCGAGGAGGCGTCGCTCCGTCGCCGCGTCCACCCCTTATCCCTGCCCCGACTCCGGTTCCGCGGCCGGTGCCACGGCCCCATTGCCTTCCTCGGTGAGTTCGTCCAGGATCGCGATGATCCGATCGGCCTCTTCCGGCGCGATGCCGGGGAGCCGCAGGAAGTCGTCGCGATCGAGATCGATGATGTCGTTCAGCGTGCGGTAGCCCCCCGCCTCGAGGACCGCGACCGTGGCGGTCGGGAGCCCCTCGATGGCTGCGAGCGGGACATCGGCGGCCTCATCGCCCGGCAGCGGCGCGAAGAGCGGCATCTCCCCGCCCCGCTCCATCCACTCGCGGCTCGAGTAGAGATCGATCTTCCACCCGGTGAGCTCGGAGGCGAGGCGCACGTTCTGGCCGTTGCGTCCGATCGCGAGCGAGAGTTGATCCTCGTCGACCACCGCCTGGATGGTCTTGGTGGTGGCATCACTGAAGACGCGCGCGACCTTCGCGGGCGCGAGCGCGAGCTTCGCGAACCGCTCGGGGTCAGCCGACCAGGGGACGATGTCGATCCGCTCGCCGCTCAGTTCCTGCACCACGGCCTGCACGCGCGCGCCCTTGAGGCCGACGCACGCCCCCACGGGATCGATCCCATCGTCCTTGGAGACGACGGCGATCTTGGTGCGGCTCCCCACCTCACGCGAGGCGGCCCGGATCTCGACGATCCCCGACTGGATCTCCGGGACCTCGAGGCGGAAGAGCGCCTGCACGAAGAGCGCGTCGGCGCGCGAGAGGATCAGGCGCGGGCCCTTGGGGGTCTCCTCGATCCGCTTGAGCACGGCGCGGATCGGCTCGCCCTGGGTGTAGGTCTCGCGATGGTTCTGCTCGCGATACGGGATGATCGCCTCGGCCTCACGAAACTTGTTCAGCAGGAGGACGATCTTGCCCCGCTCGATCTGCTGGATCTCGCCCGAGAGGAGGTCACCGACGCGGGACGAGAACTCGTCGCGGATCTTGGTGCGCTCCCCCTCGCGGACGCGCTGCACGATGCGCTGCTTGCACGCCTGCACCGCGGAGCGACCGAACTCGTTGAAGTCGACGGGGATCTCCATGATGTCCCCGGCCTGATAGTCGGGGTCCTCATAGCGCGCCTCCTCGATGTCGATCTCGATGACCTCGTCGGTCACTTCCTCGACGACCTTCTTGAGGATCACGATCTTGATGTCGCCCACGGCGTCATCGATCTCCACCTCGGCCTGCACCGTCGGGCCGTACTTCTTCCCAAGGGCGGCGAGGATGCCGTCCTTGAGGAGTTCGTGCAGCTCGGTGCGATCGATCTGCTTGCTGTTCGCCAACTCGCGCAATGCCGCGAGGATCTCGACTGATCCCGCCATGGTCAGACTCCTGAAATGAATGCCTTACGGTTTCCAGTGGAACGCGAGCCGGGCGTCGGTGACGTCCGCCAGCGCGATCTCCCGCTCCTGCCCCTTCATGTCGCGGAGTCGGAGGCGCTCCTGCCCCGCCTCCCCCTCGACCGCGACGATGTCGAACTCGTACCGCCCATGGAGCGCGAGGGCGTTGACGCTCGCCCGACGACCCACGAACCGCACCCAATCGGCCGCCGTCCGCAGCGGCCGCTCCATCCCCGGGGAGGAGACCTCCAGCACATAGCGCGCCGAGATCAGCGTAGGCTCGGCGTCGAGCCGGGCCTCGATCGCCCGGGACGCCCGCTCACAGTCCCCGACCTGCACCTTCTGTCGGTCCACTCGGTCGATCCGGATATCGAGCACCGGCCGGCCCTTGGACCCCCCGCGCTTCAGCTCGACCAATTCGAGCTCAAGCTTCGTAAGTTCTTCACTGACAAGCAGTTCGATTGCGTCGACGGACACGGCAGCGACCTCACAGAGCACAAAAAAAGTGCGGGGAGACCTGCCCCCACACTCCGCAAACGGACCGGAATGTCTCCCAACCTGGTCGAAGCTAGGGACTTACATCACGACAGTCAAGCAGACCGGACGATGACTCCGATCTGCCGGCCTATGTCGCCGGCGCGATGCGAGAAGAAGCGATCGTTGTCGCAGCGCGTGCACTCGAGGTCGGCGGACCACCGACCAACGCCAAGGGATCTGGCCTGCTCGCCAAGGAGGGCGCGTTCTTCCTCCAGGTCAGCGGCCACGGCGACCTTTGGTTCAACAGCTACGGCGGCATCCACGCGATCGACGTCAACGGCCCGTTCATGATCGACAACGGCCACCTCGTCGGCTTCGAGGGCAACCTCACCTACACGATCCGCTCCGCCGGCGGCGGCGCGATGGGCTTCCTCGCCTCGGGCGAAGGCCTCGTCTGCGAGTTCAACGGCCTGCGCCACTAGAGGTTCGTCCAGAAACGTCACC
>JBMTXT010000165.1:0-2991 GCA_049453775.1 Gemmatimonadaceae bacterium
CGGTGGCGGCGATGATGGCGCTCAAGATGGGGAAGCACGTCTACTGCCAGAAGCCACTCGCCCGGACCATCGGGGAGGTGCGCGCGCTCAAGGCCGAGGCGGCGCGGCGTCCCAGGCAGGTGACGCAGATGGGGAACCAGGGCCACGCGGCCGAGGGGATCCGGCTCGTGCGCGAGTGGGTCGAGGCCGGGCTCATCGGGCCCGTGCGGCGCGTGGAATGCTGGACCAATCGCCCCATCTGGCCGCAGGCGGTGAATCGTCCCACCGATGCGCACAACATCCCCGAGACGATGGATTGGAACCTCTGGCTCGGCCCCTCGGCGAATCGGCCGTATCACCCGCGCTATGCGCCGTTCAACTGGCGCGGCTGGCTCGACTTCGGCACCGGGGCCATGGGCGATATGGCCTGTCACATCCTCGATGCCTCGTATTGGACGCTGGGCCTCAAGTATCCCTCGCGCATCACGCCGGAGAGCACCGCGCTCTTCAGCGAGAGCTTCCCAGCGGCCGAGCGCATCACCTACGAGTTCCCGGCGCGCGGGGACCAGCCGCCGGTGACGATCACCTGGCGCGACGGCTCGATCTTCCCACCCAAGCCCGAGGGGTGGCCCGAGAGCGAGGACTGGCCGCACGATCGCGAAGGGGGCCAGCTCTGGATCGGCGACAAGGGGATGATCCTCGCCGGGACCTACGCCGAGAATCCGCGACTCCTCGACAAGACGCTGATGGCGCAGGTCACCGCGACCCCGGTGCCGCAGAAGTACCCGCGGACGCGCGGCGTCTATCAGGAGTGGATCGATGCGTGCAAGAACGGCACCCGCGCTGGGAGTGACTTCGCGAGCTACGCGGGGCCGATGACGGAGATGATCCTGATCGGATGCCTCGCCGTGCGGATGGGGCGGACGCTCGAGATGAACCCGGAGAGCGGGGTGATCACCAACGTGACACCGCCGTCGGAGTGGGTGATGCCGAGCTATCGGAGTGGATGGAGCCTCTAAAAAGACGCTGAAGGCTGGAGGCTGAAAGCTTAAAGCTTCCAGCTTCCAGCCTTTAGCTTTCCTCATGCTCTGCGAAGCCTACGTCGATCAGCTTGATACCGCCCTCGCCGCCGAGCAGAATGGCGCGGGGCGGCTCGAGCTCTGTGGACCGGGGGAGGGGGGACTCACCCCGTCCCCCGAATTGTTGCGGGCCGTGCTCAATGCGGTGCGGGTCCCCGTGCATGTGATGATCCGTCCCCGTACGGGGGATTTCGTGTACAGCGCCGCCGAGTTCGCCGCGATGCGCGAGGGGATCGCGCTGGCGCAGACGCAGGGGGCGGCGGGGGTGGTGTTCGGGTTCACGCACCCCGATGGCACGCTTGATCTGACGCGGATGGCGGCGCTCGTCGCCCTCGCACGGCCGCTGCGGGTGGGGATCCATCGGGCCTTCGATCAGGCACCCGATCCGGACGAGGCGCTCGATCAGGTGATCGCCCTCGGGATCGATCTGGTGCTCACCGCTGGTCACGCCCCGTCGGCCGAGGAGGGGATCGCCACCCTCGCGCGGCTCCAGCAGCGGGCGGCGGGGCGTACCGTGATCCTTGCGGGCGGCGGGGTCCGCGCCCCCAACGTGCAGCGGATCCTCCGCGAGACGGGGGTGCCGGAGGTGCACGCCCGTGCGTCGGATCCCGAGGTCTTCGCCGCGGTGGTGCGGGCAGCGCGCGCGGCGTGATGGATGGGCCAGGCGCGCGTATCGTGCGCGTCTGGCGACACCGGATTGCTTACGGCTTCCAGGTCCCCTTCGCGACCTTCGGCACGAACCGTTCCACCCCCGTCGCGGGGTAGCGGAGGGTCTTCCCCTCCTCCGCCGAGCGATACGCCGTCATCAGCATCTTCACGACCTCGAGTCCATCGTCGAAGGTGAGGAGCGGCTTCTCCTTCCCGAGGAAGACGCGCACGAAGTGGCGATCCTCCCCGGTGTACCCGTAGGCGAGATACTCCTCGGGGACCACCGGCATCACCCCCTGCTCGGCGTTCTGCTTCTCCACGAGATCCTCCCCCGCGCGCCCCGTCACCTCGCGCGAGAAGAAGAGCTGGAGCCCGCTGTCGAGGGAGTTCCACTTCATCGAGTACTCGGGGCCCAAGAGCTCGGCCGAGAGCCGGAGCCCCGCGCCGACGAAGCTCCAGCTCGTACTCGCCTCGCCGATCACGCGGTGGCCATCGGCGGTCTCGAACTCGATCATCACGCTCGCGAAGTCCTCGCTCGGCCGCTTCGCATAGTCGACCTGCGGCCCCATCATCCGCTTGAGTCGCTTCACGTACTCCGGGCGCGACCACTTGAGTGAGGCGATATGTCCGGTGACGCGCGTCGGCTTCACCGTGCGGAGGGGCTGCCCCGGCGCGGTGAGGAGGTACCGCACGACGAGCGCCGAGTGGCACATCATGTCGTTGAGCACGCCGCCGCCTTGGAGGGCGCCCTGCCAGAACCAGGGCATGTGCGGTCCCGAGTGCTCCTCCGCCGCGCGGGCGAGGTAGGGGCGCCCCGTGGTCGCGGCGCCGCGGGCCCAGAGGAGCTTCTTCCCCGCCTCCACATGGGGGGCGAAGAGCTGGTTCTCGAGGTAGCCGGTCTTCAGCCCGACGCTCTTGACGAGGCGGAGCACCTCCTGCGCCTCGGCGACGTTCCGCGCGAGCGGCTTCTCGCAGGCGATCCCGCGGAGCGTGCCCTTGCCGCGCTTGATGGCATGGACGATCTCCTCGACGTTCTCGATCCGCGCCTGGTTGGGGCCGCAGAGCCAGAGGGCGTCGATCGCCGGGTCGGCGACCATCTCGGTGATGCTCTTGTAGGCCTTGGCGGGCCCGACATCGAGGTCCCGCGCGAGCTTCGCCGCGCTGGCGGCGTTGGTCTTGTTCGGCGACCAGACGCCGAGGACATCGGCATCACGGACGCCCTGCCACGCCTGGAGGTGGAAGCGGGTGTTGAAGCCGGAACCGATGAAGCCGACGCCGAGACGAG
>JBMTXT010000166.1:0-2981 GCA_049453775.1 Gemmatimonadaceae bacterium
GTGCTCTTCAACGCCGCCTCGGTGGAACAGGCCGTCGCGGGGCTCGGCCCGCAGCTGAACAACACCCAGCGCGCGTCGGAGTCGGTGAACACCCAGGCCAAGATCATGGCGCGGGAGACCTTCGCCACCGTCGCGAACTTCGGCATGGCGGCCAAAGTGGCCAACAGCGCGTTCATCCCGAACGAGCTCGGGAACGACAACCAGGTCGGCAACCGGGCGAACTTCGATCAGTTCCACCGCGTGCAGCGCCTGGCGTTCAACTCGATCACGGCGTACCAGAACCTCGTCGCCAGCGGCAAGGCGGGGCTCCCCGCCAATGACGAGAACCGGATGCGCGCCTTCGCGTATCTGATCGCGGGCCAGGCGACGGGCTACCTTTCAATGGCCTACGATTCGGTGGCCGTCGGGTATGAGGGGATGAGCACCACGGAGATCCCGAACTTTCTCGGGGCTGCGGAGGCGAACGCCAAGGCGATCGAATTCCTCGACTCAGCGGTCACGATCGCCGGCCGCGGGATGAGCACCCTCCCGAACGTCTGGATCAGCGGCAACGCACTGACGCAGGCGGACTTCATCCGCCTCGCGCGGAGCTACCGGGCCCGCATCCGCGCCGCTGGGGCGCGGACCCCGGCGGAGCGCGCCGCGCTTCCCTGGGCGACGATCATCGCCGACGCGACCAACGGCATCACCGCCGACCACGAAATCGCGATCAACGGGACGACGGGATGGAGCGCGGGGTTCGATGCCTCGCAGATCTATGTCCCGGGGGGCTGGCACTCAGTCCCGATGTCGTATGCCGGCATGGCCGATACCTCGGGTGCCTACCAGGCTTGGAATGCGACGGCAGCGGGAAGCCGTCGGGCCTTCCTCGTCGTGACCCCCGACAAGCGCTGGCCGCAGGGCGAGGAGCGCGGTGTCTCGTGCACCTCGGCGGCGGCGGTGTGCGTCGGGCAGCAGACGAAGAACAACATCCTCCCCGCCGGGCAGTACATCCGCAACCGTCCGCCCGGTGACGACGTCGTCGCCGCGGGCACTGGCGAGTCGTTCTACGACCATCGCCGCTATGGCTTCACGCAGTCCAACACCTCCGTGCCCGGCACGTATGTCGACATGTCGAAGACGGAGATCGATATGCTTGCGGCCGAGGGGTACATCCGCACCGGGAACAATGCGGCGGCGGTCACGCTGATCAACGTCTCCCGTGTTCGGAACGGTCTGGCGCCGGTCACGACCAGCGGCGCCCCGGCCAACACCGCCGGCAGCAACGATTGCGTGCCGAAGCTCCCGAACGGGAGCTGCGGCTCGCTCCTCGAGGCGATGAAGTACGAGAAGCGCATGGAGACGATGTTCACTGGCTACATGATCTGGTTCACCGATAGCCGCGGCTGGGGCGACCTGCCGCAGAACACGGCGATCGAGTGGCCGGTCCCGTACCAGGAGATGCAGGCCCGTCTGCAGCCGTATTACAATGGCATGAAGCAGCAGTCGGCGGCGTCCACCTACGGCTTCTGATAGAGCGGCATGATTCGTGACCTCCGTGACCGGCGGGTGGGGTTCACCCGCCGGCTCACGGCCGGGCTCTGCGCGGGGCTCCTCGCGTTCCAGCTCGGATGCCACACCTACCTGCCCACGCAGGAGCCGGTGCCGGCAGCAGGTCGCGAGGTCGCGGTCGAGTTGAATGACCGCGGACGCCTGATGGTCGCAGGTCAGTTGGGCGAGTCGGTGCTGCGGGTCGACGGCACGTTGGTCAGCACCACGGATTCGATGATCACGATGAGGGTGTCACGGACGGTGCAGGTGCGGGGATCCACTGCGGTCTGGGCCGGGGAACCGGTGCAGATCCCGCAGGCCGGAGTCCGAGGGTATCGGGTCCGGGAGTTCTCGCGAGGCCGAACGGTGGCGCTGGCGGTGGGGGCCCTCGGGGTCCTGACCTTCCTGGCGACATCGCTCGATCTGATCGGCGGGGGGACTGGTAAGCCTGACCCCGACGATCCCTGTCCGCCAAACTGCACGAACGATCGGTAGGCGGCCCC
Organism: Gemmatimonadaceae bacterium; assembly: GCA_049453775.1. Lineage (GTDB taxonomy): Bacteria > Gemmatimonadota > Gemmatimonadetes > Gemmatimonadales > Gemmatimonadaceae > Pseudogemmatithrix. The sequence continues at coordinate 2,034 of JBMTXT010000166.1, forward strand.
GTGCCGCGCTCATCCCCAAGTTTCGCTCACTCCATGGAGTTCTCTCTGATGCGTCTCTCTCGTTTCTCTCTCCTCGCGGCTCTGCTGGTGGGCGCGGTCGGATGCAAGGAAGCGGATCTCGCGCCGGTGACGGCGAAGATCCCGCCCCTCGCCTTCGTCCGGTACATCAACGCGGTGCCTGACACGAACAACACCGTCGTCCGCTGGATCGACAAGGTCGAGTTCACGCCGCAGACCTTCACCAACGTCCCCTTCCGTGGGATGGGGCAGGGTGGGTATCAGGGCTTGGAGGCCGGGGCGCGCACGCTCCGCGTCTTCACCTATGACCCGAACCTGAACTCGTCGTCGAACGGGCTCGGGGCCACCACGGCGCAGCTCACCGAGCTGACCCACACCTTCGAGGCGGGCAAGTACTACACCCTCCTCCACCTTGGGTACGCCCGGACCGGCTCGACCCCGCAGCAGCGCGTCCTCGTGATCGAGGACCAGCTCCCGGCGGCTGGCACCAGCGTCTCGATCCGCGCGATCCACGCGGGCCTCGGGATCGCCAACGTCGACCTCCACGCGACCGCCACGACCACGACGACGCTCGTCGGGTCGACCCCGGCCTTCGCGAACGTGGGGCTGACGAACGGCACCACCGGCATCTCGGCGTACGCCTCGCGTCCGACGGGCGCCTTCGCGATCCAGGCCGCTGCGGCCGGCACGACGACCTCGCTCGTCGCCGCCGCTGCCCCGGCCGGTATCGCCAGCTCCACGACCGCTGACCCGATCGCGGGGGCCAACGTCGCAGGCTCGGTCATGACGGCGATCGCCTTCCCGGCCTCGGTGGCGGGTTCGCGTGCCGCCACGGCCGCCGCGCCGTCGATCGTCTTCTACCTCGATCGTCAGCCGGCTCGTACCACGCCGTAACCTGGAAGGGCTCGCCCTTGCGATCAGCGGGCCCCC
>JBMTXT010000167.1:0-2972 GCA_049453775.1 Gemmatimonadaceae bacterium
CGCTGCGTTTTGCTTTCAGCTTTGAGCCTTCAGCCTTCAGCCTTCAGCCTTCAGCCTCTATCTGAGCAACGCCCACACCGTCGCGAGGCTCGCCACCGTCTGCGCCACGATCTGGATCGTCGCGGCGAGGCGCTGGAGATCGCCGTCGTCCGCCGCCTTCACCGGGACGACGACCGTCGCGCCGGGGCGCGGAGTCGGGTTCAGCGTGACGACCCAGAGGATCGTGCGGCGGGCTTGGATCTTCCCGTTCGGCTGGATCACGTAGGCTCGCTTCGCATCGCCAGTCAGCGAGGCCCCGCCGGCCGCGCGCACGTAATAGTTGAGTGACCGGCCCGACGCAGCGGCGATGATGCTCGGCGCATTCACCGCGCCGGAGATCTCGACCGTGGTCCGCTGCATCGGGATGTGCAGCGAATCATCGTCGAAGAGGAGGAGGTTGTCGTCGGAGCTCGGCCGCGCGAGCGCCGCTTGGAGGTCCACGCCCACGCGGGCACGTACGACGCTCACGGCCGTGGTGTCGAATCCCCTGGCGCTCTCTTTGAGGGCACCGGCCTCCGCGCCGGTCCGTGCCCCTCCGCGCGCGGCGGTCGCCGCTGCCGCGGCACTATCACCGGACGCGCGCTCGACGGCGGGCAGGGCCCGCGCGCGGGCGAAGTACGCCGCATCGGCGGCGGCCTCCCCCGAGAGTCCCCCCGCGCGCTGCACGATGTCGCTCAGCCGCTCCGACTTGGTCCGCAGCGCATAGCGCCCCGGGTACCGGACCTCACCCGTGATCACCACCGAGCGGGGGAGGGAGAAGTCGGGCTGCTGCATGATCAGCACATTGTCGTAGGGCTGGAGCGTCACCTCGCGGGAGGTCGAGGTGACCCCGTTCGGGCTCTGCGCCAAGTAGCTGGAGTCGAGCGGCACCCGCACCGTCTGGGCGGTGACCCCGCCACCGAAGCTCACGGGGATCCGAGCGATCTCCGCCTCGCGGATCCACGCCCCCTCGACCAATCCGCCGGCCGCCAGAACGAGGTCGCGCAACGTCATCCCCTCGTTGTACGGATAGCGCCCACTCACCTTCACCGATCCGCCGATCGCGACGAAGCGGCGTGGGCGGAAGTTGGTGAGGGAGTAGACGGTGATGACATCGTCATCGGCCAGCGCGAGATCGTTGACGACCGCCCCGGTGGTGTCACGCAGCACGGCGCGCAGCTGGATCCGCGTCGAATCGGGCCGCAGTCGGGTGATGGAGACCTGGCCCAGGTAGGCATCGGGTTGGGTGCCGCCGGCGGCGCGGAGCGCATCGCTGAGCGTCATCCCCGCGACGAAGGCCTGCTGGCCCTTGGTCCAGACATGCCCGTCGACGCTGATCCGCCCCCGCACGCGGCTCGCCACGGGGAAGACGCGGAGCTCGTCACCGCCTCGGATCTCGACCGCAGGGAAGGCGTCGATCGATGGGCCACTCGCGGTCACATCGACCACCGTCCGATCCCCCCCACCCACGGTGCGCTCGGCGGGCGGGACGATCCGGACGATCTGCACGCGGGAGGCGAGCGCGGTCGGCTTGAACCCACCGGCGGCGCGGATCGCCTCGCGAACCCCCTCGCCCGCCTTGAGCTCATAGGTCGCGGGGCGCACGACCTCGCCGGTCACACGGACCCGAGGGCCATGCGTGCCGACGAAGATCACATCGCCATTCTCGAGGCGGACATCCTTCCCATTGTCCCCGCGCAGCAAGTAGTCGTAGACGTCGAGTGTCGCGATCGTCTGGCTCCCCCGCCGCACGGTCACCGCGCGCAGGGTCCCGGTGACGGTCGGTCCCCCGGCCGCGTAGAGGGCGGTCATCGCCGTCGCCGCGCTGGAGATCCGGTAGCTCGAGGGGCGGACCACGTCGCCGGTCACGAAGACCTGGATCGCCCGCAGCTTGGCCATGCTCACGGAGAACTTGGTCGGGGCATCGGCACCCCGCCGCACACCGGAGTAGCTCCGGGAGAGTCGGGCGTAGAGCAGGTTCTCCAACTGCGCCATCGTCAGGTTGGCGACGTTGAGCTGCCCCACCTGCGGGATCACGATGAAGCCCTCGCGCGTCACGTCGAGGGTGTGCGCGAGTTCGACTTCGCCGGTGAGGATCAGGACGAGCTGATCCCCCGGGCCGATGCGGTAGTTGGCATCGACCGGACCATCCATCACGGGGAGGAACTGGCTCGTCGCGTTCTGGAAGACATCGAGGCCGAAGAGACGATACGCCGCGCTGTCGGCGGCGGCCGAGGCCGTCGAATCGTCACGCACGGTGATCGGGCGCCGCGGCACTGCCCCGCGCACCATCCCGGTGTCGCCCTCTTGGCGCAGCATCGTGCGGAGGACCGAGGCATCCTCATCATCGGTGATGCCGAGGCGCCGGAAGGCGCTCACCACGTCGGTGTTCGGCGTCCCCCCCGCGCCGCCGGGGAGGTAGGAGTCCAGGAAGTTCTCGGGGTAGCCTTCGGCCTTGAGGCGCGAGCGGATCTGCTCCGGCGTCATCCCGCTCGTCGTCACGCGCTGGCGGAGCTGATTGGCGAGATCGGGGCTCGACTGCAACATCGCCTTGGCCTGCGACGGGGACGGCACCCCTTGGGCGCGCGAGCTCGTGGGAGCGAAAAACCCGATGACGGCGAGGAGGCCGGTCAGGCGGAAGAGGGTCGTTATGCGCATCCCCCAATTTACATCGTCGACGTTGGCCATGGGTCGCGCCGGGGTATCTTTCTCCGACCCAACGGGGAGGGGCGGTGCTACTGGTAACGGGGGGGGCGGGGTTCATCGGCAGCAACTTCGTCTTGGACTGGCTCGCCCAGTCCAGCGAGCCGGTCGTGACCCTGGACCTCCTGACCTACGCCGGGAACCGCCGCAACTTGGCCTCCCTCGAGGGAGACGCCCGGCACCGGTTCGTTCAGGGGGATATCGGGGATGCGGCGCTGGTGGGGCGGCTCCTTGCCGAACACCGCCCGCGG
>JBMTXT010000168.1:0-2805 GCA_049453775.1 Gemmatimonadaceae bacterium
CCTTGCCGGCCGCCTCGTACTCGGTGCCCTTGTGCACGAGCATCGTCGCGTCGCCACCGTCATCGAGGATGAGGTTCGGGCCCTGCCCGTCAGGCCACATGAGCGCCTGCTCGGTGCACCACCAGTACTCCTCGAGGGTCTCCCCCTTCCACGCGAAGACCGGGATCCCGCGCGGCTGCGCGACCGAGCCGTCCTTGCCGACGACCACCGCGGCCGCGGCATGGTCCTGAGTGGAGAAGATGTTGCACGAGACCCAGCGGACGTCGGCGCCGAGCTCGGCGAGCGTCTCGATCAAGACCGCGGTCTGGATCGTCATGTGGAGCGAGCCCATGATGCGCGCGCCCGCGAGGGGCTTCTTCCCCTTGAACTCGGCACGGAGCGCCATGAGGCCGGGCATCTCGTACTCGGCAAGACGGATCTCCTGACGGCCCCACTCGGCGAGGGCGAGGTCAGCGACCTTGAACGGGGGACGGCCCGTGGACTTCACGGCGTCGAACGGATGGAGCTCGGGAGCGATAGCAGTCATGGAGGTGTCAGGTGAGAGGTGTCAGGAAACAGGAAACAGGAGACAGGGGTCAGGTGGAAAGCACTGCGGTGAACAGCGTGGGGCCCTTGGCCAGCGGCGCGGCGGGAAGGGCATGGTGGCGCATGGAGCGGAACCCCGCCTGCAGCGCCCAGTCACGGAGCTGCGTGGGGTCGAAGCCGAGCCAGACGTGGCCCATCGTCTGCCGGTACTCGGCGCGATCGTGCGGGAGCATGTCGACAAGCAGGAGACGGCCGCCGGTCGGCCGGAGCGTGCGACGGATCTCGGCGAGCACCGCCGCCGGATCGGCGACGTAGTGGAGCACGAGCGAGACCACCGCGAGATCGAGTGCGCCGTCCTCGATGGGGAGGGTCTCGAGCGAGCCCTCGCGGAGCTCCACACTGTCGAGGGCCGCCAGCCGCGCCCGCGCCGCCTTGAGCATCGCCGCGGACTCATCGACCGCGATCACGCGCGAGACGAAGGGCGCCATCACCTCGGCGAGCTGCCCGGTGCCGCACCCGAGGTCGCCGACCTGCGCGCGCTCATCGAGCAGCCCGACAAGGGCGAAGAGCTCCGTGCGAACGCCGAAGAGCTCCCCGCGGAGCTTGTCCCACTGCGCCGCGGAGGAGGCAAAGAACGCCTGCGACCGGGTGTGACGATCGGCGAGGACCCCGGCGACGCGCTCGGCATCCCGACGCGCGGCGGGAAGCTGCTCCGCCTCCCCGCGCACCGCGCTCCAGAGTCGCTTTGTCCCGGCATCAAGCCCCTTGGTGTCGAGGCGATAGCGATTGGAGGTCCCATCCTCGCGCGCCCCGACCCAGGCCGCATCGGCGAGCACCTTGAGGTGCCGGCTCACCGTCGACTGCGGGAGCTGAAGCACCGTCCGGAGTTCCGAGACGGTGAGCTCGTGCCGCTCCAGCACCAGGAGGATGCGGGTGCGGATCGGATCGGCGAGGGCCGAGAGGCGGTCGTGGAGGAGGGTCTTCTTCATCCGTATATCCGGATGAAAGGTTAACTCGGGGCGCCCCCCGGTCAAGGGTGGGCGCGCCGGTGCGCCTACGGGTGCCCGCGTTCGAGCGCCGCCGTGTGCCCCGCCAGCGCCCGGCCCACGTAGCAGTGCATCCCCACCGCCTGCAGCCCCGCCCGGCGGAACTGTCGCCGATACTGCTCCGCACTCCGGTGATGCCAATCGGCCTGATCCCCTTCCATGGCATCCTCGGTGGCGTAGGCCTCGAGGTACGCCACCCCGCCGAGTCGATCGGCGATGGCGGAGAGTCCCGACGAGAGTTCGCGGTCCGGGACGTATTGGAGCACATCACAGACCACGATGAGATCGTACGACGCCGCGAGCCGCACCTCGTGGAGCGTCCCGACGCTCCCTCGGCGGATGTCGCGGGCTCGGCCATACCGCTGGAGCACGTACGCGCTCGACTCCACCCCCGTATAGCGCAGGCCAGGCCGCAGGCGCCGCAGGTGCGCACGCCAGCTCCCTTCCCCGCATCCGACGTCCAGCACGGAGCGCACCGGGCGCTCGAGCAAGGCCTCCGCGATCCCGAGAGCTAGCCGGACCTTCCGCGCGACCGCGTCCGGGGTGATCACCCGCCGCGCGGGGTCATGGTACCACCGTCGGAAGTACTCGGCGTCGTAGCGCTTGGGCGTCGTCATGAGGTGGGGAAACTATTATCCATTCCGTCATGGCGCAGCGACCAGACGTGATCATCATCGGAGCCGGGCTCGCCGGGCTCTCGGCGGCGCGCACCCTGCAGGCGCACGGCGTGCCGAGCCTCCTCTTCGAGGCGAGCGCGACGATCGGCGGGCGCATCGCGACCGATGTCGTCGAGGGGTTCCAGATCGATCGCGGATTCCAGGTGTTGCTCGATTCGTATCCCGAGGCCCGGCGCACGCTCGATTTGACTGCGCTCGATCTCCATGCCTTCGCCCCCGGCGCCGTGCTGCATCGCGGCGGCGGTCGGTTCGGACGGGTCGGCGATCCGCTGCGCACCCCGCTCGACGGCTTCCGTTCGCTCACGGCTGGCGCCTTCTCCGTCGGCGATGCGCTGCGTGTGCTTGGCCTGCAGGTGGCGAGTCGCCGGGTCGTCGCCGAACCGATGCCGTCGACCCCTGCGGGAACGTCATCGACCACGACGCTCGAGGCGCTTCGGTCGCGCGGCCTCTCCGCCCGCGCGATCGAGGCCTTCTTCCGCCCCTTCTTCGGCGGGGTCTTCCTCGATCGTGATCTCCACGCCGCACGTCCCTGGTTCGAATGGCTCTTCGGGATGTTC
>JBMTXT010000169.1:0-2787 GCA_049453775.1 Gemmatimonadaceae bacterium
CCGCCAGGGGGACGGGCGCTGCGGGGGCGACGCCCGCCCTCCTCGCTCCCCTCGCCACACCCTTCCCCCCCCGAGGCGGCCGGCGCCTCGGCGCCCCCCTCCGGCTTGGGTAGCAGCGCCTTCATCGAGAGACGCAGACGGCCACGCTCATCGCGATCGATGAGCTTCACCGAGACCTGCTCCCCCTTCTTCACCACATCCTCGGGCTTCTCCACACGCGTGTGGCGCATCTCGGAGACGTGGAGGAGGGCCTCGGTCCCCGGCATGATCTCGATGAAGGCGCCGAACGCCGTCACCGACTTCACCGTGCCCAAGTAGGTCTCGCCCACCACCGGCTCGGCGGTGATCGCCTGGACCATCTGACGCGCCCGCTCCATCGCCTCGCCGCCAACGGCCGCGATGGTGACGAGCCCCGAATCGTCGACGCTGAGCTCCGCGCCAGTCTCGTCCTGGATGCCACGGATCGTCTTGCCCTTGGGGCCGATGAGATCGCCGATCTTCTCGGGGTTGATCATCATCGTGACGATACGCGGGGCGTACGGCGAGAGGTCCGGGCGCGCCGCGGGGAGCGCCTTCTTCATCTCGCCGAGGATGTGCAACCGGCCCTCACGCGCCTGCGCGAGCGCCTCGGTCATGATCTTGAGGTCGAGCCCCTGGATCTTGATGTCCATCTGGATCGAGGTGATCCCCTGCTCCGTCCCGGCGACCTTGAAGTCCATGTCGCCCAGATGATCCTCGGTCCCGAGGATGTCGGTGAGGATCGCGTACTTCTTCCCCTCCTTGATGAGCCCCATCGCCACGCCGGCGACCGGCGCCTTGAGCGGGATGCCGGCATCGAAGCAAGCGAGCGAACCACCGCAGATCGACGCCATCGAGGAGGAGCCGTTCGACTCGAGGATCTCGGAGACGATGCGGATCGTGTACGGGAACTCCTCGAATGCCGGGAGGACCGCCTGGATCGCACGCTCGGCGAGCGCCCCGTGCCCGATCTCGCGACGGCCGGTGCCGCGCATCGGCTTGGCCTCACCGGTCGAGAAGGGCGGGAAGTTGTAGTGCAACATGAACGACTTGGTGGTCTCCTTCGCGTCGTCGATGTTGTCCATGCGCTGCACGTCGTTCGCCGTGCCGAGCGTCGCGACCACGAGGGCCTGCGTCTGCCCGCGGGTGAAGAGCGCCGAGCCGTGGGCGCGCGGGAGCACCGAGGCATCGATCGAGATGTTCCGCACGACGTTCGGCTTGCGGCCGTCGACGCGGAGCCCGGTGTCGAGCACCTGCGCGCGGAGCGCGTTGTACTCGATGTCGCCGACGATGTGGCCGACGAGGCCCACATGGGCGGGATCGAGGACGGTCGCCATCTCCGCCTTGACCTCCTCCTTCACCTTCTCGACCGCCTGGATGCGGGTCGCCTTGTCCTTCTGGTTGATCGCGGCCTCGATGCGCTTTTCGGCGGCCTTCGTCACCGTCTTCTTCACGTCCTCCGGGATCTCGGTCCCGGTCCACGCCATCTTCTCGGGGAGGTCGATCTTCTTGAGGAGCTCCTCCTGCATCGTGACGAGCTCACCGATCCCCTTCTGGGCCACCTTGAGCGCCTCGACGATCTCCGCCTCGGAGACCTCGAGCGCCCCGCCCTCGACCATCATGATCGAGTCGGCCGAGCCGGCGACGACCATGTCCATGTCGGAGAACTCGAGCGCCTGGAAGGTGGGGTTGAGCACCCACTTCCCCTCGACGCGGCCGACGCGGACGCCGGCGATCGGGCCCGCCCACGGGATCTTGCTCGCGCTCAGCGCGAACGAGGTCGCGATGAGACCGAGCACGTCATGGTCGTTCTCCTGGTCGGCCGAGAGCACGTAGATGACGACCTGCACCTCGTTCTGGAACCCCTCGGGGAAGAGGGGCCGGATGGAGCGGTCGATGATCCGGCAGGAGAGGATCTCCTCGTCGCGGGGGCGTCCCTCGCGCTTGATGAAGCCGCCGGGGATCTTCCCCGAGGCGTACATCTTCTCCTTGTACTCGACGGTGAGCGGGAAGAACGGGAGGGGGCTCTTCTTGTCGCTGACGGTCACCGCCGCGAGGAGGACGGTCTCACCGTAGGTGACGAGCGCGGAGCCGGCGGCCTGCTTGGCCATCCGCCCGGTCTCGATGATCAGGGGGCGGCCCGCGAAGGTCCGCTCGATACGTTGCATCATGTGGGTAGGATCCTGACGATTGCACGAAGCGCGCGATCCGCAGCAGTGCGGTCGCGCGCTCGTGACGTGGGGCGCTTAGTAGCGGAGGCCGAGATCGGCGATGATCTTGCGGTAGGCGTCGACGTCGGTCCGCTTGAGATAGTCAAGGTGACGACGCCGCTTGCCGACCATCTTGAGGAGCCCACGGCGGCCGTGGTGGTCCTTCTTGTGCTGGCGGAAGTGCTCGGTCAGGTAGTTGATCCGGTCCGTGAGGACCGCGATCTGGACCTGCGAGGACCCGGTGTCGGTCCCATGCATCTGGTGCGAGCTCATCGCCGCCGTCTTGTCGAACGCCATCCGATCTGTCCTTGCCTGCGCTGCGCAGTGCTGTGAATGCCTAATCGTTGGTAGCACACAAAGTTACGTCCAAACCATCCCCCCTGTAAAGGGGGCCCTGACACCCGCCGAACCGCCGAAGTTCACCCCCCGAACCACCCCAGGACGAGCCGCTTTAGGTCGTTGAAGGTGACGGTCAGGAAGAGCAAGGCGATCAGGGCGAACCCGATCCGCGCGTACCACTCCTTCACCACCCGCGGGAAGGGACGCCGCCAGGCCGCCT
>JBMTXT010000170.1:0-2781 GCA_049453775.1 Gemmatimonadaceae bacterium
CTCACCGGTGCCCACGTAGAGCACATTCGCGTCCGATGGCGCGACCGCGATCGCCCCGATCGAGCCGCTCTTGAAATGGCCATCGGAGATGTTGCGCCAGTTGATCCCCGCGTCATCGGTGCGCCAGAGCCCGCCCCCGGTGTAGCCCGCGAAGTAGGTCAGGGGTTGCCCGGGGATCCCCGCCACCGCGTTCGCGCGCCCGCCGCGCGAGGGGCCGATGTTGCGCCAGGAGAGCGCCGCGACCTCGCGATAGGTCGAGTCAGCGCGTGCCGGTTCCGTTCGAGCGGCGGTGGCGGTGCGAGACTGGGCGGTGAGCGGGGCCGCGATCGAGAGGGCGGCGAGGGTCGCGATCAGGGAGTGCATGCGGGGTCCGTGAGGAGGGAAGATTCGCAAAAGTAACCGCGCCCGGGCGTAGGGTGGGCCTCGCAGGCCCGATCGCGCGGAGTGCCGCTGGCCGACGCAGAACTCCAGCGTCGGCTGCGCGACACCCCGCACACTCGGGCCGCCCGGCTACGCCGTCAGACTTGGGAGGGCCGGTGCCACTTCGACAGGCTACTCCGGCGCTCCAGCGCGGAGAGCGCGGCCTCCGGCTGCTTGTCTAGGATCCGGTACAGCGCTCGTGCGGCTCCTGTCGGATAGCGCTTGCCCTGCTCCCAGTTGCGGATCGACATCGTCGAGACGTGGATTCGCTCGGCGAGCTGCTCTTGTGTCAGTCCGAGGCGCCTCCGAATCCGCCTGAGGTAGCGACCCGCGTCGCGCCGCGCCTCCGCGTCATCCTCGGCGATCTGCTGCGCGATCTCCTCCTCGGTGGTCGCGTCGAACCGCGCCCAATCGACGTAGCCGCCAGGCTTAGAGATGTCGATCTTCTTGCGTACGATTGGCATGGAACCTGATCTCCCGTCGATTGGCCCTGCGGGCTGAGATGATTCGAATCCGGTCGACTCGGTGCGTGAACACGACCACATGCAAGCGCCCTTCGATCTGGCCGAACAGGATTGACCGCTTCTCTGGGTGCGTCCTCTTCTCGGCAGGGACTATTACGCCATCGGGGTCCGCGAAGGCTCGGATCGCAAACTCGAAATCGATGCCACGTGTCAGAGCGCAGGCTCGGCTCTTGTTCTCGTCCCACTCGAATTCGCCAGAAAAAAGGTAGTCCAATGGCCTACCCACGACAAGGGAGTACGATCGTGGCGCCGCGCATGGGCGGACGATGCGATAGCACTCCCGGTATACCGGCACCGAATGGGCGCCGGTCGTGTCATTTCATCGCCAGGGATTGTGAGGTTGCGGACTTACTCGAACCGCAATGCGATGAAGATGATGGGGTATGGGCCGAGTCGGGGGGGGGGGGGGGGGGGGGGGGGGCGGAGACGACGCTGCGAAGCCTTGCTTCGGCGAAGCGGCACTCCGCGTGCCCGGCCTGCCACGTGGATCCCACCACTCACTCAGAGGCAGTGATCCTGACCACCCCATTCTCCCCCTCAAACGGCAACGGCTCCCGATCCAACACGATCTCCACGAGCGTCGTCGTAAACGGCCAGAACATCTGCACGCCCCGATCCGGCCACGCGGATGTGAGATCGATCACCCCATCCCAGCCTGCCCCCTCGGACCGCCCGATCCCCCGGTACCCCACCGCACTCGACCCACTCCGCGCCAGGATCTTGAGCCGCAAGCCCGCAATCGTTGTCCGCCGAACGTCCCGTAACCGCACATGGAACGCCCGCAGGCTCGGGTCCGCGCGATGCCGATGCACATCGCTCGCCACCCCGATCAGCCGCGTGCGCACCCCCGCCCGGTCCGTGGCCTCGAACTCCATGTGGTAATCGGGGACCGGCGCCCCCCGCTCGTCCCGCACCCGCACGATCAGCTGCTGCCACCCCTCCCGCGGCGTCTCCCGCCCCACCCAGCGGGCGCGCCACGCCGCGTCATCGGCCGCGCTCGACACCCCGAGCGCCTCCCCCACCATCTCGGCTAACACCCCAGACGGCCGCGACAGCAACTCCCCATGGTGCCGCTCCGGCACGAACGCCATCGGCACGTCGCGGGGGCGCGCCCCGTCGATCCGCACCCGCTCGCGCCCCGCGCGGGTCAGGTCCACCGTGAGCTTCCGCACATCGGCGGCGCTCCCCGCCCAGCGCACCACCCCGTCGGTGCCGGCGGCATCGGTCACCGCCGCCACCGGCCAGGCGAGCGACCCCGTGCCGCAGATGGTGTAGCTCCAGCGGCCGAGTGGGTGGTCGATGGCGGGGTCCAGGAGATCCTGATGCGCCAGCGCCCAGGTGGCGGGGCTCGCGAGCTCCAGCGCCTCGAGGATCCGGTCCCCCACCTCGAGGAAGTCCTCCCCGAGGGTGCGGTTCCCCTTGGCGACCATCCCCACGAAGCTCCGCCCTTTGTGCGCCAGCGGGGAGCCGAAGTGGGCGGGGCCCAGCCCGATGAAGTGCGTGAGCCGCGCGCGATGCTCGGGGCGCGCGGCGAGCCAGGCGCGGACCACGAGGGCGCCGGCGGAGTGGGCGATCACCCGGAAGGGGCCGCCATCGGGCACACCCAAGGGTTCTCGCAGGGCGCGGTCGAACCCCTCGGCGAGATCCGCGAGGGTGATCTCATCGGCGAGGGAGCGCCACTGGGCGATGCGGATCGCGCGCGCGTCGGTCCCCTGTGCGAGGAGCCGCTCGCGCCAGGGCGCGAAGGCGGCGCCGGAGTCGGAGTAGCCGTGGACGAGGAGGACGGGGGTCGTGCTCACGCGGCAATAATACCGCTCGTGCCCGAGGGCCGATTATC
>JBMTXT010000171.1:0-2751 GCA_049453775.1 Gemmatimonadaceae bacterium
TCCTGGTCGCGTTCATCTTCGACTACATCAACGGGTTCCACGACTCGGCGAACTCCATCGCCACCATCGTCGGGACCCGGGTGCTGAGTCCCTTCACCGCGGTGGCGTGGGCGGCGACCTTCAACTTCGCCGCCCTCTTCCTCTTCGACACCGGGGTCGCCAAGACGATCGGGAAGGGGATGATCGACATCGCGATCGTGAACCCAGATGTCATTCTCGCGGGGCTCCTCGGGGCGATCGCCTGGAACCTCATCACCTGGTGGTACGGGATCCCGTCCAGCTCGTCGCACGCGCTCATCGGCGGCTACGCCGGGGCGGCGGTCACCAAGGCCGGGTTCAGCGCGATCATCGCCTCCGGCTGGACCAAGACGTTGATCTTCATCGTGGTGTCGCCGATGGTCGGGATGGCGGCGGGGTGGACGCTCATGGTCCTCTCCACCTGGGCCTTCCGGAAGGCGCGCCCGGCCACCGTCGATCCGCTCCTCCGCGGGATGCAGATCACGAGCTCCGCGCTCTTCTCGCTCTCGCATGGCGCGAACGACGCCCAAAAGACGATGGGGATCATCGTCTCCCTGCTCGTCGCCGGGCAGGCGCACTTCGCGAACGAGACGGGGTTCCTCCGCCACTTCTACCTGACCTCCGGCGATGAGATCCCCTTCTGGATCAAGTTCGGGGCGCACTTCGCGATCGCGATGGGGACCCTGATGGGGGGGTGGCGGATCGTGCACACCCTCGGCTCGCGCGTCACCAAGCTCCGCCCGCTCGGCGGCTTCTGCGCCGAGACCGGCGGGGCGAGCGCGATCTTCCTCGCGACGGCGCTCGGGATCCCGGTGAGCACGACGCACACCATCTCGGGGGCGATCGTCGGGGTGGGTGCGACAACCCGCCTCTCCGCGGTCCGCTGGGGAGTGGCAAGCCAGATGATCTGGGCCTGGGTGATCACGATCCCCGCCTCGGCGCTCGTCGCCGCCCTCTCCTACCTGGTGGTCGCCGCGATTCGCGGCTGAGGGGCGTGACCATGTCCGCGGCGCCGGCGCGGCCCTCGCGGTACCTCAATCGGGAGCTCTCCTGGCTCGCGTTCAATGCGCGGGTCCTCCATGAGGCGGAGGATACGCGGACCCCGCTCCTCGAGCGGGTCAAGTTCCTCGCGATCTGTGCGTCGAATCTCGATGAGTTCTACATGGTCCGCGTCGCCGGGCTGCGGCGGCAGCGGTCGGCGGGGGTCCAACATCTGGATGCCGAGGGGCGGAGCCCCGCCGAGCAGCTCGCGGCGATCGACGAGGCGGTCCGGCGGATGCTCGCGCGGGCCCGCCGCACGCTCCACGAGGAGTTGATCCCCCAGTTGCGCGCGATCGGGGTGACGATCGCGGAGGTCGAGGCGCTCGACGCGGGGGAACGCGCCCGCGTGGACCAGTACTTCGAGACGCAGGTCTATCCGGTGCTGACCCCCCTCGCGGTCGATCCGGGCCATCCCTTTCCCTACATCTCCAATCTCTCCCTGAGTCTCGCGGTGGAACTGCGGGACCCGGAGGATGGCCAGATCCACTTCGCACGTGTGAAGGTGCCGAAGACCCTTCCCCGCTGGGTGCCGACGGGCCGGCCGCACACCTTCATCCCGCTCGAAGCGTTGATCCGCGCGCGGCTCGACGCCCTCTTCCCTGGGATGCAGGTCCTCGGGGCGTACGGCTTCCGTCTGACGCGCTACTCCGATCTCGAGATCTCGCCGGACGAGGAACCGGAGGATCTCCTCGCCTCGATCGAGGAACAGCTCTTCCAGCGGCGGTTCGGCGAGGTGGTGCGGGTCGAGGTCGAGCCCGCGATGCCGATGCACCTTCGGGAGCGCCTCCTCGAGGAACTGCAGGAGAGCGAGGAGCCGGCGATGATGCCGCTCACCATGCAGGAGGTGCACGAGACGGGGCCCGTGCTCGACATGGCGGACCTGCAGGCCATCGCCGCGCTAGAGATCCCCGAGCACCGCGATCCCCCCTTCACCCCGCAGGTCCCAGTCGCCCTGCGCGATCCCTCGCGGTCGATCTTCGAGGTGATCCGGGAGCACGATCTCCTCGTGCACCATCCGTATGAGTCGTTCACCGCCTCGGTGGTGGCCTTCATCGAGGCGGCCGCACGTGATGACCAGGTGCTCGCGATCAAGATGACGCTGTATCGCACCTCCGGCGACGGGACGATCGTACGCGCGCTCACCGAGGCGGCCCAGCGCGGCAAGCAGGTGGTGGTCCTCGTCGAATTACAGGCGCGGTTCGATGAGGTGAACAACATCGCGTGGGCGCGCACCCTCGAGTCGTTCGGGGTCCATGTGGTCTACGGCGTGCCGGGGCTCAAGACCCACAGCAAGACGACGTTGGTGGTGCGGCGCGAGGCGGACGGGATCCGTCGGTACGTGCATGTCGGTACGGGGAACTACAACTCGCGGACGGCGCGGACCTACACCGATGTGGGGCTCTTCACCGCGGACGAGGCGATCGGGGCCGACGTGAGCGACCTCTTCAACCTGCTCACCGGCTACTCGCGCTTCTCGTCCTACCGGCGGCTCCTCGTCGCCCCACAGGGGCTCCGGTCGAGCCTCCTCGCCCTCATCGCCCGCGAGTCGGCACACGCCCGCGCCGGTCGCCCCGCGCGCATCGTCGCCAAGATGAACGCGGTAGTCGACCATGAGGTGATCGACGCGCTCTATGCCGCCTCCGCGGCGGGGGTCACCATCGAGCTGATCGTGCGGGGGATCTGTTGCCTCCG
>JBMTXT010000172.1:0-2739 GCA_049453775.1 Gemmatimonadaceae bacterium
CGCGACCGGGTCCTGCGCGCCACCACGGTCGTCGAAGGGATGTTGGGGGAGGCGACGCAGCTGGCCGTCCGGCGTCGCACGCCGATGCAGCTCCGACTCCGCGGCAGCTCGCTGCAGATCATCCAGCGCGGGGATACCCTGACCCCGGTCCGCTCGCGCCGCTTCGACTCGGGCTCGGACCTCCAGGCCACGCTCACCCTCGATCCCGCTGGGGGCATCACGATCTTCCCGAATGGTCGAGCCGACCGGGCGCTCACCGTGACGGTCTCGGGGGAGGGCGCTCGGTTCCAGGTCCAGCGCTCCGCGACCGGGATCGTGCGACGCCCATGAGCGCGAGACGGCGATCTGCGCGCCGCGGGGCCTCGCTCGTCGAGGTCACGGTGGCGGTGACCCTCCTCGGGCTCCTCGCGACGGTCCATACCGCCGTCACCATGCAGTATGCCCTGCGCACTCGCGCGGTCGCGGTGGGAATGCATCGGGCGGCCGCCCTCTCGACCGCGGTGGACCTCTATGCGACGCGCCCGCTGGCGGCGGTCGCCGCGGACGCGGCCAGCGGGGGGTGCACCCGCATCACGACCGTCGCCGCGTATATCCATGACCGGTGCGTCTCGACGACCACCCCGTCACCAGCGCTCCTGCGGATCCGGATCATCATCCGCCCAGAGAATCGGGCGCTCCGCCCCGATACCCTCTCGGTCGACCGTCCGATCGCCTCCTCCGGGTCCCTCTTCTCATGAGAGGTCGCTCCGGGTTCACCCTGGCGGAGCTCTTGGTGGCGATCGTGGTCTTCGGGATCGTGGGGGTCGGCGTCTCGCGGCTGTTGATGTCACAGCTGCGCTTCTTCGCCTCCGTCACGGGGCAGCGAGATGCGCGGAGTGTCTCGCGCAACGCCCTCACCATCGTGCGCGAGGAGATGCGGATGATCGAGCCGCGCGGGATCGTCTCGGCGAATGCGACGACCTTCCAGGTCCGGGTCCCCTACGCGGTGGGGCTCTATTGCACCGCCAATACCGCGCTCTTCGCACCGGTGGACTCGCTCCTCTTCGCCTCGGCGGTGTTCCGAGGGTATGCCGTGCGGGACACCGCAGGGAGCGCCACGTATCAGTACGTCGCCTCGACGTCGACCCCCACCGCCGGGACGGTGACCCGCTGCACCGGCGCGCCCATCTCCATGACGCGACCGAATGCGACGTGGCGGATCCTCTCGCTCCCCGGGAGCGCGCTCACCCTCGCGTCGGGCGCACCCGTCTTCCTCTACCAGTCCATCACCTACGAGCTCGCGGCGAGCACCCTCGTTCCCGGGCGGACCGCCCTCTGGCGGCGGGTCGCCGGCGGGACCGACGAGGAGATCGCGGTCCCGTTCGGGGCCAATTCGGTCTTCCGATACCACGTGTCGGGGAGCGCCACCGCGCAGGATGCCGCGCCCACCGACCTCACCCAGGTCACCGGGGTAGAGCTCGTGCTCGTGGGGGAGAGCGAGCGAACCGCTTCCGACCGACCGGTCCCCGAGACCGCCCCGGTGCGCCTCTCGATCTTCTTTCGCAACGCGGCCAACTGAGATGCGGACGCCTCATGCCTCCCGCGGATTCGCGCTGCCTATGGTCCTCCTCGTGATGTTCGTCCTCGTGGGAGCGATCGCCGCGGGGTTCGCGATGCTCTCGAGCGAGCGCACGGCCGATGATGCGGCGATCCAATCCCAAGGGGCGGCCGCGTTGGCGGAGACGGGGCTCCAGTAGGGTTTATGGAATCGCG
The DNA here is from genome assembly GCA_049453775.1 of Gemmatimonadaceae bacterium. Classification (GTDB taxonomy): domain Bacteria; phylum Gemmatimonadota; class Gemmatimonadetes; order Gemmatimonadales; family Gemmatimonadaceae; genus Pseudogemmatithrix. Next base: position 1,753 of record JBMTXT010000172.1, read on the forward strand.
CCGGCCTCGGTCTCCCCAGCGTCCCGCCGGTCGGGAACGATTCGACTCGTGTCGAACTGACGGGGGGATACGCTGATGTCGTGACGACGCTGGTGCGCGCCGCACAGGGGAGCACGGTCCCGGCGCTCTACTTCGTGCGCGCGCGAGGGGTGCGAACCGCGACGGGGGTCGTCGGCGCAGGGAATGCCGTCGCCTCGGCCTCCGCGTTTGCCTCCTACCAGTCGCAGACGATGACGCTCCAAGCGTCGATGACCAGTGTCAACGGCATCGACTACAAGGGGAACGCCGGGAGGATCAGCGGGATCGATCAGTGCAACCCGAGTGCCCCCCGTCGCGCGGCGGTTGCCGTGCCCACCACGCCGGGCTTCCGCGGGAAGACAGGCCCCCTCGAGGGCGCGGGGTCTCCTCCGATCGCGATCATCGGTCCGACGGTCTCGGCGGCGGCCAACGCTGTCCCTGTCGATTGGGCCGGCATCGTGAATGGGAGTGCCATCACGCCCGACTTCCGGTCGACGGCCAACGGGGCCGGCTTCCCAGACACCGATTGGTTCAGCCGCAATCCGACCACCTGGCCGACGATTCTCGTGAACAATGGGCCATCCCCCAACACGGCGTTCTCCCTGGGGGCGGTCGGGCGAGGTCTGCTGATCGTCCTCGGGGATCTGACCCTGAGTGGCAGATCTGATGGCTGGAATGGCGTCATCCTAGTCGGCGGTCGCCTCACCTCGAACGGCGGGAACCGGATCGTCGGGGCGATCGTCACCGGGCTCAACGCCAAGTTGGGGTATCCGGTCGCGGACAACACCCTGAACGGGACGAAGGAATTCCTCTTTAGCTCATGCCAGGTGACCTCCGCCCTCTCCTCTCTCGGCACCTTCCGCGTCCACCCGAACACGTGGGCTAACAACTTCCCCACGTATTAGGCTTCATGGCTATGACCGAGCCCCTCCAAGCCCGCCTCGCCGAGGCCCTCGCCCCGATCGCCAA
>JBMTXT010000173.1:0-2727 GCA_049453775.1 Gemmatimonadaceae bacterium
CGCTCCTCGAGGAGGGCTCGTCCCGCCTCGCTGACGAGGATCGGCGGGAGCTCCTCCGGACGATCGACCGTCGCCACGAGGGGCCACTGTCGGACGAGTACGGGTGGGAGATCGACCGCGATCACACCATCCGACGCCTCGATCAGCGCGTCGAGGCCTTCGGTCCCGGCGAGCGCGGCGATGAGCAGGAGCCCCTCCGTGCGCCGGAACCCCGCGATCAGGGGCCGCCAGCGCGGATGATCGGCGAGGGCGTACGCATCGAGCCGCGCGGTGCCGTGCGGGAGGACGAAGACCTGCGAGAGTCCCTCGAGGGGCTGCGCCGTGTCGGAGACGGGGACGCCATCGCGAAAGCATTCGCGGAGCCCCGGCACCACCTGCGGGACGGTCAGGGCCGCGATCCCGCCGATCAGGTCGGCGATCGCGACGGCGCGCTCCCCGCTCGCGACCGAGGCGATCCCCCGCGCCACGAGGGCCGTCACCTCGGGCTCGCGGCCGATGACGACGACGGCGCTGACCCCGGTGACCCGCTCCGCGACGCGTGCGCCCTCAGCCACCCAGGTCTCGGGGGGCAGGGGGGCAGGGATCATGGGGGCCCCTCGAAGACCCAGTACGCGCGCCCGGAGAGCATCCCCGCCCGCTCGGCGGCCTCGCGCGAGGGATAGGGGCCGAGGAGCACGCGGTAGATCGCGTCGCCCTCTCGGTCCCCGATTACCACCCGAGCCGTCCGTCCCTCGACGGCGATCTCCCGCGCCATCTCGCGCGCCCGGCCCTGCTCGATCAACGTCGCGAAGGAGAGCGTCCAGCTCGTCCCCGGTGCGGGAGCGGCCGTCGTCGGCGCCTCCGTGGCCCCCGCCATCTCCGCCTCGCCTGCCGCCGCCGCCGAATCGGGGTCCTCGAACTCCACCGGCCGGTCGAGACTCGCCGACCGCGGCCGGAACCCGTTCCAGCGCAGCAGCTGCCACCGATCCACCGCGCCGCCGGGGATCCGTCGGCGCTCGCGGCCCGTCACGATGTCGGCGATCACGATCGCCCCCTCGCGCGCGAACACCACCTGGCCATGGGGCGTGACGGCTGGGAGATCGTCGCGCCACTCCCCCTGGAAGGTCGCCACCACCCGCATCGTCCCGATGGCGATCACCTGAATCCCCGCGGGGACCTCGGTCCGTGCGAGGAGATAGGCGCCGTCCGGGTCCATCCGAAGCGCCGTCGCCGGCCCAGGGAGGGTGACGCGGCCCTGCGCCCGCTCCGCGAAGCGATCGATCACCCGGAGTGCGTCGCGGTCCGAGGCGAGGAAGAGTCGGTCGCCACTCGGCGTCGTCTCCATCGCGGCGACCGGATCGCCCAGCGGGATCGTGAGGACCGGGGCGAGGTCGCGCGTGCGAAGTGCGAGGAGTTCCCCCTCGGTCAGGACCCAGAGGCGGTCCCCCGCCGCGGTGCGGAGCAGACCGCGGGCCTTCGGGAGCTCGATGCTATCCGTGACGCGCGTCTCAGGCGGGATGAGCCGACGGATCGCCGTCCCGCCCGCCTGATCGGCGACGACGAGGAGCGCCCCATCGGGGAGGGGGATGAGATGGCGCGCCGGCTCCGGGGGCGCCCAACTCCAGGTCGCCACCGGCGTGACGCGGACGACGCGGCCCGCGCTATCCTGACCGAAGACGGCGGTCCCCTCGCTCCGCACCTCCCCCTGGAGCGCCGCGGTCCCCAGCCGCTCGACCGCGCCGAGGCGGAGGTCGATGCTGATCGCATGACCGGCGGTGTCTCGCGCGAGGACGAGGCCGCTGAAGTCGTCGAACCCGAGGATCGTGGCGAGCCGAGGGGCGGGCGCGCGCGAGCGCCAGAGGACGCTGTCGGCATCGGCCGTGTAGGCGGCGACGATCCCCCCGTCCGCGGGGAGGCGCAGGAGGACGACGTCCGGCCCCACGCCGCGCAAGACGGCACTCGGGGTCGCGGGGGCCGAGTCGCAGCCGAGGACGATCGCGAGGGCCGCCCAGAGCGCCGCGACCGCGCGCGCGCGTGGCGCGCGCCGCACGCGGGGAGGACCAGGGACCGGGATCAGAACGATTGGCCGAGCGTCCAGAACCAGTACCCGTTGCGGAAGGTCCCGTCGCGCGGGATCGAGTAGTCCCACCGGATCAACGCGATGTTGAAGAGGTTCATCCGGATCCCGAAGCCGTAGCTGCTCAGCGGATACCGTTGCGTGACGAAGTCGTAGTTCGCCGGCCGGCGTAGTGAGACCGTCTGATCCTTGGACCAGGCCATCCCCATGTCGTAGAAGAAGAGCCCGTCCACGGGGGGGAGCGAGACGGGGAGGAGGCCGAGGACGAAGCGACGCACGAGCGGGAAGCGGAGCTCCACATTCGCGAAGGCCACCCGACTGCCGAGGAGCTGGGTGGCCCCACAGAGGCTGGGATCGGTCTCCGAGGTGGAGCAATCCCCGGCGTAGAGCTCCCGGTCGTAGCCGCGGATGAAGTCGGGGCGCCCGATGAACTTCGGGAACTCCATCTCATCCCGGCCCACCGAGATGTTGGTGGAGAACCGCGTGGCGAGGGTCAGGAGGCTGAAGACGAGCGGGTCGTAGCGCCGCAGGTCGATCCCGAGGTTCGTCCACTGCACGTTCCCCATCTGCTTCTCCGCGGAGATGCGATAGCGATGGCCGTAGATCGCGCCGGCCGGACCGAAGAGGGCGTTGTCCTGCACCCAGGCGACGAAGGGGGAGACGTAGTTCAG
>JBMTXT010000174.1:0-2724 GCA_049453775.1 Gemmatimonadaceae bacterium
CCAACTCGCCCCTGCGCTCGCGATGCGCCCCGACCTCGCGACGGTCTTCGCGGGGACCAACGACATCATCCAGTCGGGGTGTGATCTCGACGCGGTGCTCGCCGACCTAGGCACCATGCAGCGCGCGCTCCGGGACCAGGGCGCGACGGTGCTCACCATCACGATGCCCGACCTCGCCGACCTGATCCCCTTCGCGGGGCGGGTGAGCGCGCGGCTCGCGGACTACAACGCGCGGGTGCGCGCGCTGGCGGCGGAGACGGGGACCTTGGTGGCCGATCTCGCGGCACACCCCTGGGTGACCGACCCGCGGTTCTGGAGCGCGGACCGGCTCCACGCGAATGCCGAAGGGCACCGCCGGATCGCGGCGGCGCTCGCCGCACAGCTCGGCGTGCCGGGGATCACCGACGACTGGGCGGTTCCACCCTCGGCGCGGCGGCGACGCTCACCGATCGGCCGCGCGGTGGAGGATCTCACCTGGGCGGGTGGGCACTTCCTCCCCTGGCTCTGGCGGCATGCGCGGGGGCGGTCGTCAGGGGATCTGATCACGGCGAAGCGACCGAGGCTCGAGCCGGTTCGCATCGACTGACCCCCCCTTCACCCCAACGCCGACTTCACCACGAACCAGACGTTCGCCGGCCGCTCCGCCAACCGCCGCATATACCAGCGGTACCAGGCCTCGCCGTAGCTGATCAGCGTCGTCACCGGGAACCCCTCGGCCCGCAGCCGCTCCTGCTCCTTGGACCGGATCCCATACAGCATGTGGACCTCGTAGCGGTCCTTGGCGAGCCCCATCCGGTCGGCGTGCCCGACGATCCGGCGGATCAGCGGCATGTCGTGCGTCCCGAACACGGCACGCGCGCGGCCGGTCGCCGCCATCTCGAGCATCGTCCGCGCGATCGCCTCGTACGCGGCGTCGGTGTCGGCCTTCTTGGGGAAGGCGATATGCGCGGGCTCCATATAGGCCCCCTTCACGAGCCGGATCACGGGATCGACCGCACGAAGGCGCTCGAGATCCTTCGGCGTGCGGAAGAGATAGGCCTGGAGCGCGAGCCCGGTCCGCGGAAACTTCGCCTTCACCGCCTCATAGAGCGCGAGGGTGCGATCGACATACGCCGAGTCCTCCATGTCGAGCCAGAGCACGGAGCCCACGGCGGCGGCCTTCTCGGCGAGCGCGAGGCAGTGATCACGGCACGCCGCCTCGCTCTGGTCCAACCCCAGCTGCGTGGGCTTGATGCTCACCTCGGCGGGGAGCCTCCGCGCGGCGATCTGGTCGTAGAACCAGAGGTAGTGGTCACGCACCGCATCGGCGTCGGCGAGGGAGGTGAGGGCCTCGCCGAGCTTGGTGTAGATGAGGCCGCGGCCATCGCGGGTGAGCGCGGCGCCGGCATCGAGCGCGTCCTCGGGGCGCTCCCCCGGCATGAAGGCGCGGGTGGCGCGCTTCACGATAGGGCTCTTGAGCGCGAAGCGGTTGAGGGTGGGGCTCTGCGCGGCGGCGAGGAGGAGGGAACGGCCGATGGGCATGGAGGGATCGGGTCAGGCGAGGAGTCGAAGGAGGATCGAGGGAGATGTCGCGGTCAGGCCTTCGCTGCCAGCCGGGCTTCCGCGAAGACCGGCGCCATCAGCCCGTCGTGCGACCGCCCATGCGGATCCTGATTGGCGCGCACGCGGTTCACCATCGCGAGCGCGGTCTCGGTGCAGGGGGGGAGCGCCGCGTCACTGGTGCCGAGTGGGGTGGTCCGTGCGCCCCACTTCACGAGGAGGGAGCAGTAGGTGAGCCCGCCGCCGAAAGCGGGCATCAGGAGCCAGCTCCCCGGCGCGACGCGCCCCGCCTCGAGCGCCTCAACGAGCGCGACGGGGACGGTGGCGGCGCTCATGTTCCCGTACTTCTGCACGGTGAGCATCACCTTCTCCATCGGGATCCCGGCATGCTTCGCGACCCCCTCGATGATGCGAAGGTTCGCCTGATGCGGGACCACCAGGCCGATCTCATCGGCGGTGACGCCATGATCGGCGAGGACCTTCTGTGACGCCGCGGCCATCGCGCCGACGGCGCGCTTGAAGATCGCCTGACCATCGAAGTCCCAGAGGGTGTCGCCGTAGGTGATCCCATACCCGGAATAGCCGCAGCCGAAGCCGCGCACGCGCAGCGTGGCCCGCGCCTCGGCGTCGCAGCCGAGGACGGCGCCGAGCATCCCTTCTTCGTTCTCGGTGGCCTGGAGCACGACGGCAGCGGAGCCGTCACCGAAGAGGACGGCGACGTTGCGATTGCTCCAGTCCATGTAGCGGGAGATGAGCTCGGTCCCGATGACGACGGCGTTGCGGACGACCCCGGTGCGGATCATCGAGGTCGCCGTCGCGAGGCCGTAGCAGAAGCTGGTGCAGGCGGTGTTGAGATCGATCGAGGCGGCTTTGGTGGCGCCGAGGGCGAGTTGGACGCCGGAGGCGCTATTGGGGCAGAGCTCCTCGTTGCTGACCCCGCCGTAGATGATGAGGTCGAGGTCCTTGGGATCGAGCCCCGCGCAGGCGAGGGCGCGCGCCGCCGCGACGGTGGAGAGCTCGACCGCGGTCACGTGGGAGATTCGGCGCTCCTTCATCCCCGTGCGCGAGACGATCCACTCGTCGTTGGTGTCGAGGAAGGTAGAGAGGTCGTCGTTGGTGAGGACGGCCGGCGGCATGCAGGCGCCCCAGCCGGTGATGGATGCGTAGGTCATGGGGGAAAGGTGA
>JBMTXT010000175.1:0-2704 GCA_049453775.1 Gemmatimonadaceae bacterium
CCGGTGGAGTCGTTGAGGGCGGAGAGGGTGTTCCGGGTCCCGAAGCTCACCAGCTTCTCCAGCAGGCGCTCCAGGCTCTCCGGGGAGCCCTGGTCGACCGCCTCCGGAACCCGGGGGGCGCTCCGGCCCTGCGCCGCCGGCCGCGGGGGACCGCGCGGCGATGCAGCAGTCCTCCGGCGTGAGGATCGTGAGGGGACGCGCGATCCCCGCATTGGGGGGGACGTCCTCATCGAGGAGGGCGCGCACGACGAAGAGCGCCGCGGCGCGCGTCACCTGGATCGGGCAGTTCACATTCCCCGCGACCATCGGCGCCGTCCCGGTGAAGTCGAGATGGAGACGACCCCCCGCGATGCGGAGCGCGAGCCGCAGGGGGATGAGCGCGTCGGTGATCCCGTCGCCCTCGAGCACCTCCTCCGCCACCCCCTGCGCGCCCTCAAGCGCCAGCAGGCGCGCCGTCGCCCGTCGCTCCGCATACGCGACGAGCCCCTGCACCACGCTCGCGAGCCGTTCGCGCCCATGCCGTGCCAGCAAGGCGCGCCACCCCGCGGCACCGGCCGCACAGGCGGCACGTTGGGCCGCGAGATCGCCGCGACGCTCGTCGGGGGTGCGCACGTTGGCGAGGATCAGTCGGAGCAGATCGTCATCGGGGACCCCGGCACGCTCGAGCCGCACCGGCGGGAGGATCAGCCCCTCCTGCACGAGCTCCGTCGCGCCCTGTGGCATCGACCCCGGACTCATCCCCCCGACATCGGCATGATGCGCCCGCACCACCGCGTACCCCGCCACACGATCGCCATCGGCGATCGCCTCGATCATCGTGAGATCGGGGAGGTGCGACCCCCCATGCCACGGACTGTTGAGGAGGAAGACGTCACCCGGGTGCGGTGCGCAGGCCCGCACCGCGCGCACCGCCTCGGGGAGCGCCCCGAGATGTACGGGGATATGCGCCGCCTGCGCGACCATCTCCCCTTCGGCATCGAAGAGCGCGCAGGAGGCGTCGCGGCGCTCCCGGATGTTCGGCGAGAGCGCACCGCGGATGAGGACGCCGCCCATCTCCTCCGCGATCATCGCCATCGTGGAGGCCCAGACCGCGATCTCCAAGGGATCGAGCGCGGCCGCGTCGGCCGACGAGGGGCGCGGGGTCATCGGCCCTCCGCTCCGCGGCGCCCCCCCCCGCCGATCTCGAGTGCGGTCGCCTCCCACCCAGCCGCGCTCCACGCGGTGGCATCGGGGAGGAGGATCGAGCGGGGCCCAGGGACGATCGTCTCCGCCGGCCCCCCATGATCGATCCCACGCTCCGCGTCGAAGGGCCGCTCGGTGCGGTCTCGCGTGAAGCGGGCGGCCACGCCTGGCGTGGTCGCGACATGGCGCAGCGCCACACTCTCCACCGGCTGCGGCAGCGAGAAGCCGTAGCGCGCCCGATGGGCGGCGGTGAAGCGGTCGATGAGAGCCGGTGGATCCTCGTCGGGGGTGGCCGGGATGGTGAGCTCATGCCCTTGGCCGAGATAGCGCACGCGAAGGGACCAAGTGCGGTCGGCCCCCTCGACCTGCGCGGCGAGGGTCTCGCAGGCCGCACGCCATCGGGCGACCGGGAGGGCATCGAGTCGTTCGAGGAGACTCACCGCCACCTCACGCCGCTCGGGGGCGATGGCGAGCCCCACCGCGCTCAACACCCCCGCATGCGGCGGCACGATCACCGTGGGCATCCCAAGGGCGTCGGCGAGCGCCACGGCGTGCAACGGCCCGCCACCACCGAAGGCGACGAGCGCACAGGTGCGCGGATCGACCCCACGGTCGACGCTCACGCGACGGAGCGCCCGCGCCATCTCCGCATTCGCGATGTCGAGCATCGCCTGCGCGGTCCGCTCGACGGTGGAGCCCAGGGGCGCGGCGAGCCGCGCGATCGCCCTGGTCGCCGCGTCGCGATCCAAGGTGAGGCCCGCACTGAATCCCTCGAGCCCGATGCGACCGAGCACGAGCTGTGCGTCGGTGACAGTCGGTTCGGTGCCGCCGCGACCAAAGGCCGCCGGTCCCGGCACTGCCCCCGCACTGCGCGGCCCCACGCGGAGCGCGCCCCCATCATCGATCCATCCGATGCTCCCACCACCGGCCGAGACCGTCTCGACGAGGACGCGCGGGAGCGCGAGGGGGATGCCGGCGACGAGGCCACCCGACTCCACCAGCGGCTCGCCGCCGAGGATCAGGCCCGCATCGGCGCTCGTCCCGCCGATATCGATCGTGAGGGCATCGGTCACCCCGATGGCGGCCAGCACCGTCGCCGCCCCGACGATCCCACCGGCGGGCCCGGAGAGGGCGAGGGTCGCGGCATGTCGCGCCGCATCCGCCGCCGATCGCATCCCGCCCGCGCTCGTCATCACCGCCGGCGCGGGGCGCCCGGCCGCACGGAGCCGTTCCCCCAACCCCTCGAGGTACCGCACCACCCGCGGGCGCGCGTACCCCTCGGTTACCGCCGTCGCGGTCCGCTCGTACTCGCGGATCTCCGGAAGCACCGACGCCGCCGTCACCACCTCGAGCGTCGGCCGCGCCGCGCGCAACGCCTCGGCGAGCCGCCGCTCATGCGCGTCGTCCTCGTAGGCATGGAGCAACGCGATTACGACGATCTCTGGATCGCGCGCGAGCACCTCACGCACGACCGCCGCGATGGTGGCGTCGGTGAGCGGGATCGCGACCCCACCGGGGACGC
>JBMTXT010000176.1:0-2699 GCA_049453775.1 Gemmatimonadaceae bacterium
CTGGGCCTTTCGCACTATTTGACCCGTCATCGCCCGACGCCGGTCAAGCAGGAACCCTACGAATCCGGCATGCCCGTCTTGGGCGATGCCCGCGAGCGGTTCTCCGTCAAGTTCTACATGGTCGCGATGCTGTTCATCGTCTTCGACATCGAGACGGTGTTCATGATCCCATGGAGCGCCTACTACACGCAGCTCTCCTGCGCCGTCCCCCTCGTCGCCGGCGCCTGTCCGGCCAGCCAGGCCTCGTTCTTCGGCCTCGGGGAGATGCTGGTCTTCATGGGGATCCTGCTCGCCGGCTACCTCTACATCTGGAAGAAGGGGGCCTTGCAATGGGATTGATGGCACAGCCCGACCGCAGCGGTGCGGTCTCGTTCAACCCGGTCTCGCAAGAAGGGTGGATCACCACCCGGCTCGACTTCCTGGTGAACTGGGGGCGAGCGAACTCCCTCTGGCCGATGCCGTTCGGCACCGCCTGCTGCGCGATCGAGTTCATGGCGAGCGCCGCCTCGCACTTCGACCTCGCCCGCTTCGGCATGGAGCGGATGGCGTTCTCCCCGCGCCAGAGTGACGTACTCATCTGCGCGGGGCGCGTCCCCTTCAAGCTCGCCCCGGTCCTCCGGCGCATCTATCAGCAGATGCATCAGCCCAAGTGGGTGATCTCGATGGGTGCCTGCGCCTCCTCGGGCGGCATGTTCGACTCCTACGCCGTGGTGCAGGGGATCGATACCATCATCCCGGTCGACGTCTACGTCCCCGGGTGCCCCCCGCGTCCCGAGGGGCTGATCCACGGGATCATGATGCTGCAGAAGAAGATCATGGAGGAGCGGATGTCCAACGAGACGATCCGCGACGAGATGGTCCCCGATCCGACCTCGCAGCTCTATATCCCGCCGAGCCGGATCGACGAGCTCTCCGAGCCCTTCGGCAACTCGGTGCATCAGACCCGGTCGGCGCCGTGAGCCAGTCTCCTGCGCAGGACCATGGGGCCCCCGCCTTCGCCGTGGTGCAGACCGGACAGCCCGGCGCGCCGGCCCCGACGACCCCGCGGAACCTCCCGCACCGCGGGGGTGAGGCGAACCCGTCGGTCGAGGCGCTCCGGACCCGGTTCGGGTCGGCGATCGCTCGGCACGAGGTGGTGTGGGGCGATACGACGGTCTACGTGGCGCGCGAGCGCCTCGCGGAGATCGCGCAGTGGCTCCATGACGACCCGACCCAGCGGTACGAGTATCTCGTCGACGTGACGGCCGTCGAGTATCGGGATGGGGTGCGGCCCCTCGAGGTGGTCTGGCATCTCCGGTCGCTCTCCTATCGCCGGTTCCTGCGCCTGAAGGTCGAGCTCCCCAAGGATGGGGTGACGCCGCTCGAGGTCCCGAGTGTCTGGGGGATCTGGAAGGGGGCCGATTGGCTCGAGCGGGAGTGCTTCGACATGTTCGGGATCCGGTTCGTCGGGCACCCCGACCTGCGCCGCATCCTCCTCTGGGAGGATTACAAGGAGGGCTATCCCCTCCGAAAGGATTTCCCGCTGCGCGGGCGGTTCTCGCGCGCCGAGCAGCTGAGCAACGCCCTCGCCGCCGATCCCGAGGCGCGCTACTCCATGGAGGAGCTCTCGGTGGCGGATGCCTTTGCCTCCCTCCCCGAGGAGATGCGCAAGCGCCTCGGCGGTGGTGAGCGGGTGGGAGAATAGCCGATGGCCGTGACCAAGACGATCGAAGTCGCGCTCTCCACGACCGGGCTCGGCCCCGATGGCCGCCCGATCCGGATCCCGCTCGGGGCCGAGGGCCTGACCAATGCGCCCCCGGCGCTCGAGCCGGAGCTCGAAGGGGAGCACATGCTCATCAACATCGGGCCGCAGCATCCGGCGACGCATGGTGTGCTCCGGTTGGTGCTCGAGCTCGATGGGGAGACCGTGGTCCGTTGCATCCCGCACGTCGGCTACCTGCACTGCGGGTTCGAGAAGATCGGCGAGTATCGCCAATACAATCAGATCATCCCGTGGACCGATCGTGAGGACTACCTCAACTCCATGGGGAACAACGTCGCCTTCGCGCTCGGCGCGGAGCGGCTCTTCGGGATCGAGATCACCCCGCGCTGCACCGTGCTGCGTGTGATCGCGATGGAGCTCTCGCGGATCATCTCGCATCTCGTCTGGCTCGGGACGACCTGCATCGATATCGGTGCCTTCACCCCCTTCCTCTGGTGTTTCCAGGAGCGCGAGAACGTCTACAAGCTCCTCGAGGGGTGGACGGGGGCGCGCCTCACGACGAGCGGTTCGCGCGTGGGCGGGATGATCGCCGATGTGCCGGCGGGGTGGACGGATGGCCTGCGGGCCTTCATCCGGCAGTTCCCGAAGACCCTCGACGAGGTCGATCGGATGCTCACCCGGAATGCGATCTGGGTGGGGCGGACCGTCGGGATCGGGGTGATGACGCCGGAGGAGGCGATCAACTATGGCCTGTCGGGCCCGATGCTCCGCGCCTCGGGGGTCGCCTACGATGTGCGCAAGGATGTCCCGTACCTCGACTACGAGACCTACGACTTCGACGTCCCGGTCGGGACCAACGGCGACGTGTACGATCGCTTCCTCGTGCGCTTCGAGGAGCTCCGGCAGTCGGTGCGGATCCTCGAGCAGGCGCTGGCGCGGCTCCCCGAGGGGTCGGTCAACGTCGATGACCCACGGGTCATCCTCCCGCCCAAGCACA
>JBMTXT010000177.1:0-2694 GCA_049453775.1 Gemmatimonadaceae bacterium
TCCCGATCTCCATGAGGTCGCGCACCGAGTGCTGCGTCGGCTTGGTCTTCACCTCGCCTGCCGCCGCGATCCACGGCACGAGGGTGAGGTGGATGAAGACGGTGTTCTCACGCCCGACGTCATGCCGGAACTGGCGGATCGCCTCGAGGAACGGGAGCGACTCGATGTCACCGACCGTCCCCCCGACCTCGACGACCACGACGTCATTGCCCGGGGCCACACGACGGACCGCGCTCTTGATCTCGTCGGTGATGTGCGGGATCACCTGCACGGTGGAGCCGAGGTACTCGCCGCGCCGCTCCTTGGTGATGACGTTGGAGTAGATCCGCCCCGTCGTGATGTTGTTGGCCTGGGTGAGGGGGCGATCGATGAAGCGCTCGTAATGGCCCAGGTCGAGGTCGGTCTCCGCGCCGTCGTCGGTGACGAAGACCTCCCCGTGCTGGAAGGGGGACATCGTCCCCGGATCCACGTTGAGGTACGGGTCGAGCTTCATCATCGTGACGGTGAGGCCCCGCTCGACGAGGAGACGGGCGAGCGACGCCGCCGCGATCCCCTTCCCGAGCGAGGAGACCACCCCGCCGGTGACGAAGATGTACTTCGGCGCGTGCTGGGTCGGGTTCGGCGTCATACGGCGGCTCCGGCTGCCAGGGCAGCCCAATGGGTGTTGGCCCGCATCAGATCCTCTTCAGTGTTCACTTCGCCCCACGACGGGGCCTCCACGATCGCGACCCCCATGGCCAATCCCCCGGCGAGGGCACGGAGCTGCTCGAGCTTCTCGACCAACTCCAGGGGATGCGGCGGGAAGGCGACCCACCGCATCAACGCCGCCCGACGCGCGGCATAGATCCCCATGTGCTGGAAGACCAACGTGTCGCGCAGCGCGGCCTCCTCCCCATCGCGCAGAGAGGGGATCGCCGCCCGCGAGAAGTAGAGGGCCCGGCCGTCATCGGCCCGCACGACCTTCACGCAGTTGGGATCGGCGAGGATCTCCGGTCCCCGGCGCCCGGCCGCGGTCCCGAGGTCGAATCCCCGATCGCGGACCATCGCGATCGCCCCCGCCATCGCGTCGCCGCGCATGAAGGGTTCATCGCCCTGCACATTGACCACGATCTCGTACCCCGTGTAGGCGGGGAGGGTCGCCACCTCGGCCACCCGATCGGTGCCGGAGAGGTGCTGGTCGGAGGTGAGGACCGCCTCGCCCCCGGCCGCACGCACCACGGCGGCCACCTCCTCGGCCTCGGTCGCGACGACGACGGCGTCGGCCAGCCCCAAGCTCCGCACACGTTCGAGGACGCGGACGACGAGGGGGGCACCCCCTAAGGGGCGAAGGGGTTTTCGGGGGAGGCGAGTCGCGCCCAGTCGAGCTGGGATGACGGCGAGCACCTTCATGGGAGCCTCACCGGGATAGGCCGCGCGGACGCAAAATCCACGCCAGACCAATCTATGTGCCCGACGGGGACTTACAAGAGCGCAGGAGCGATCGGTGGGGGGGTCAGCCGCGGGGGTGGAACTGCCGGTGGACCTGCCGCAGGTGCTCCCGGTCCACGTGCGTGTAGATCTGGGTCGTCGAGATGTCGGCGTGCCCGAGCATCTCCTGGACGGCCCGGAGGTCCGCCCCTCCCTCCAGCAGGTGGGTCGCGAAGCTGTGGCGGAGGGTGTGCGGGGTGACGGTCTTGGCGATCCCAGCGGCCTCCACATGCCTCCGGAGGATCCCCCAGGCCCCCATCCGGCTCAGAGGCTTCCCGCGGGCGTTCAGGAAGAGCCGGCCCTGCCCCGCCCCCTGCTCGAGGCGCGGGCGAAGCTCCCGGAGGTACATCGCGAGCGCCCCCACCGCCTGCCGGCCGATCGGGACGAGCCGCTCCTTGCCCCCTTTGCCGAAGACCCGCACCACGAGGTCGTCGAGGGCGAGATCCGACGTCCCGATCCCGATCCACTCGCTCACCCGGAGCCCCGCCCCATAGGCGAGCTCGAGCATCGCGCGGTCGCGCAGGGCGAGCGGGGCGTCGAGGGAGACCGCCTGGATCAGCCGCTCCACCTCATCGACCGTCAGCACCTCGGGGAGGGTGCGCCATTTGCGTGGCGTCTCAAGTCGCTCGCTCGGATCCACCGCGACAATCCCCTCCGCCAGCAGGAACCGATACCAAGTCCGAATCGCTGAGATCGCCCGCCGCATGCTGCTCGGCGCGAGCCCCAGGTCCTTGAGGTGATAGACGAACTCGCGGAGATGCGGGGCGGTCAGTCCCGCAGGGTCCTGCACCCGCTGCGTGGTGGCCCAGACGGCGAGCCGCGCGACATCGCGCCCGTACGCCTCGTTGGTCCGCGCACTGCTCCCCTGCTCCAGCGTCAAGAACTCGTCGAAGCGCTCCAACAGGAAGGCTCGAGCGATCGCGTCCTTGCGCATCGGGGAGGACATGGGCTCACCGCCGGCGGCGACGCCGCCAGATCACCACCCCCACCACGACGAGGATGAGGGCAACCACTGAAGCCCCCATCCCCATCTCCCGGAGGACACGCGTCACAGCGGCCTGGACCACTGCCCAGTCGGTCCCCATCCGGAAGGCGAGCCAGGTGATCGTCCCGTACCAGACGAGGGAGACGGCGGTGAGGATCGCCGTGACCTCCCAAAAGGGGATGCGGAGGACGCCGGCGGCCGCCGGGACCACCGCCCGCCCCCCCGGGCCCAGGCGGGCGGCG
>JBMTXT010000178.1:0-2649 GCA_049453775.1 Gemmatimonadaceae bacterium
TCCGCAGAGTCGGGGCGCTCGACGTTTCAGCCTTTAGCCTTTAGCCTTTAGCCTTTAGCCTTCAGCCTTCAGCCTCTAAACAGCGAGCGGGCCAAGGCGACGTCATCTGTGCAGAGGGCATCCACCCCCCAGTCGGCGAGACGCCGCATCGCGGGGGCGCTGTTGACCGTCCAGGCGATCACGCGCCGCCCCTCCGCATGGACGGCGCGCACGAATGCCTCATCGATGAACTCGGCATGGCGCCAGCAGTCTCGGGCCTCCACCGACCGCGCGGCGGCGGTGGGGTCGATCGGGTAGCTGACCTCGAGGACCCCTCGTGCGATCTCGGGGGAGCGCTGCGCGGCCACCTGGACCTGCCGGTGATCGAAGGCGTGGACGGCCGCGGCCCCGAGATCGAGGCCGCGCGCGGCATCGAAGGGGAGCGGCGTCGGAAGGGGATGCCGGGCGATGACCGCGAGCGTCCCCTCGGCGGTCCCCAGGCCCTTCAGTTCACAGTAGATCCGGAGGTCGCGGCCGACCACCTGGAACACCGCCGCCAAGGTCGGGATGGGCTCCCCGCGCACGGTATGGGTCGTGACCTCGGCCGCCGTGAGCGACGCGATGGGGGTCCCGTCGGCGAGCATTGGGTCATGGTGGACCACGATCACCCCATCGGCGGTGCGGTGGACATCGAGCTCACAGGCGTCGGCCCCCAGCTCCACTGCCCGACGGAAGGCGCGCAAGGTATTCTCTGCGGCATCCCGGGAGGCCCCGCGGTGGGCGATGATCTCAGGGCGAGTCACGGGGGAATCTTAACGCCGGCCCCCCGCCGGCGTCTTATCGGGCGAGACCATCGAGATCATGGGCGAGACGATCGGCATCACCTCGGAGACGACGGACGCGGCGCTGATCACCCGGTGGTTGGCGGGGGATCAGCGGGCGGCGTCAGCCTTGGTGGAACGGCATGTCTCATCGGTCGCGCGGTTCGTGGGGAGTCTGGGGGAACGGGACCGGACCGAGGAGCTGGTGCAGGACACCTTCGTCCGAGCCTTTCAGGCGATTGGGACCTTCCGGTCGGACAGTCTCTTCCGCACCTGGCTCTTCACGATCGCCAAGCGGTTGGTGCTGGATCATCGGCGGAGCGAGCGCCGCCAGCGCGAGGTGGTGGAGTTGCAGGAGGATCATCTCGTGGCATCCTACGATGCCCTCGATGGGCTCGTGGGAGATGAACGGATTCAGCAGGTGCACGCGGCGATGCAGGGGCTGGCGCCGATGCAACGCGAGGTGTTCACGATGCGGGTGACCGAGGGGTTGCCGTACGAGGAGATCGCGCAGGTGGTGGGGAGTTCGGCCGGTGCCTGCCGGGTGCACTACCACAACGCCCTGAAGACGATCAAGGAGCGAGTGACCGATGCATGACTGCGAGAATCTGACGATGCAGGAGGCGCTGCCGGCCTACCAGGCCGGTACGCTCGAGGTCGGAGCGGCCGAGGCGGTGCGTGCGCATCTCGCGACCTGCGAGGCCTGTCAGGTCGAGTGGGAGGTGCTTGCGACGGCGCGGGCGGTGATCGAGCGCGCGACGCCTCCGATCGACCTGGCCCGTCTCACGGCGGCGGTCACGGCAGCGACGGCTGGGGCTGTCCATCCGACGACCGCGGCGCCGCGCGTGGTCGCGCTGCGGACCCGCCGGCGGTGGGCCTCGCGGCAACTCCTCGCGGCGGCGGCGTCGATCCTCGTGGTGGTCTCCCTCTCCATCCCGGCGCTCCGCAGGACCTCGGAAGGGGCGGTTCCTGAAGTGGACCTCGACAGTGTCGGTTCCACAGTCGCCGCGGGGGTGACGCGGTCGTCCGGCGAGGCCTCCGGGGCGGTCGATCTTGCCGGTGGACTGCGGGATCTGTCCTCCGCTCAGCTAGAGGTCTTGCTCACCGAGCTCGACGCCATGGAGGGCACGATCCGAGCCGAACCGGCTCCCGTCGCGCTCCCGCTCATCGATTCCCCGGAGCTTCTCTGATGTCACCGTCCATCATGCGCGCGGCTTGGGTGGCCCTCCTTCTTGTGCTCGTCGTAGCGCTTCCACGCGCTGGGTCGGCCCAGAACCGCACCATCACGATCGAACAGCGCGGGGAGCGCCGCCCGTTCACCGTTGGCCAGCGCGATTCACTTGAGGGGCTCGTGCGAGCGCGGATGGCTGAGGTGATGAAGCGACAGCTCTCCCTCACGGATGACCAATCGCGGAAGCTGCGTGCACTCTCCCAACGGCTCGAGCCGCGTCGGCGGGCCCTCGTCGCGGAGGAGCGCGAGGTACGCATCGCGTTGCGGGCACGGATCGCGGCGGGGGACTCCGCGCCGGAGGCCGAGGTGACCGCGCTGATCGATCGCATGCTGAAGGTCCAGCGCGGGCGGGTCGAGTTGCTGGAGAGTGAGCAGCAGGAGCTCGCGGCCTTCCTCGCCCCCATCCAACGCGCCAAGTATCTCGGGCTCGAGGAACAGATGCGGCTCCGCGTGCAGGAGGTGCAGGGACGGCCGATGCCCGGCCAGGGACCACCGCCGGGGATGGCGCCCGGTGGCATGCGCCGTGGCGGGCCGCCACCAGAGGCGCGCATCGAGCGGCGTCGCGTCCCGAACCCCGAGTGAGCGGCCCGTGACCTAATCCTCCGGGCGCGCTATCGT
>JBMTXT010000179.1:0-2578 GCA_049453775.1 Gemmatimonadaceae bacterium
GCTCGATCACCTCGGTGCAGGCCATCTACGTGCCCGCCGACGACCTCACCGACCCGGCGCCGGCCACCGCCTTCGCCCACCTCGACGCGACGGTCGTGCTCTCGCGCGCCATCACCGAGCTCGGCATCTACCCCGCGGTCGACCCGCTCGCCTCGGGCTCGCGCATCCTCGATCCGCAGTTCGTCGGCGAGCGCCACTACAAGGCGGCGACCTCGGTGCAGCGGATCCTGCAGCGCTACAAGGAGCTCCAGGACATCATCGCGATCCTCGGGATGGATGAGCTCAGCGAGGACGACAAGAAGATCGTCGGCCGCGCGCGCCGCATCCAGCGCTTCATGTCGCAGCCCTTCCACGTGGCGGAGCAGTTCACCGGCCGCCCGGGCAAGTATGTGAAGCTCGAGGAGACGATCAGCTCGATCGAGCGCCTCGTCGCCGGCGAGTTCGACCACCTCCCTGAGCAGGCCTTCTTCATGGCCGGCGGGATCGAGGACGTCGTCGAGAACGCCAAGGCCCTCAAGTGAGCACGTCGCTGAAGGTCTCCGTCATCTCCCCGGAAGCCACCCTCTTCGAGGGGGAGGCGCCGTCGGTCATCGCGCCGGCGTTCGACGGGGAGGTGGGGATCCTCCCGCAGCACGCGCCGATGGTGACCACCCTCGGTCGCGGCATCCTGCGGGTCGGGGAGGGCGCGACCCGCTTTCAGATCGAGGGCGGGTTCCTCCAAGTCGTCGACGACGTCGTGCGCGTCGTGACGGAGCACGCGACGAAGCTCTGAGCCCGCGCGTGGTGCCGGCCCCGTTCGGTGGGGGCTGGCCCGTCCTCAGCGGTGGGGCATCGTGGCGCTGGTCGGGTCGATGAGACCCTCGACCAGCGCCACGGACGTTTCGGCCGCGCCGCGTCCCGCATCGACGACCTGACGCGCGGCCGCCCCGGCGCGCGCGCGGGTATCCGGCTCGGTGAGCAGGATACGCAGCGCCCGCGCGAGTGACGCGGCATCGGTCACCGCCTCCGCGGCGCGCGCCTCGAGGAGGAGCGCGGCATCCCGGCTGCGCGCGTGTTGCGGCCCGACGAGGACGGGGGCGCCGAACGAGGCGGGCTCGATCACCGAGTGCAGGCCGGCGGCGTGGAACCCGCCTCCCACATAGGCGGCATCGGCGAGCGCGTAGAGCTCGTGCAGCACCCCGACCCGATCGACGAGCACCACGTCGTCAGCGACGGTCGCGCTCCCGAGTCGCGCGTGGCGAAGGCCTGACTCGGCCGCCCACCGTTCGATCGGCGTGAGGTGCGACTCGGTCGGCTCATGCGGGGCGATGATCAGGCGCGCGTCGGGGACCTCCGAGCGGACCGCGCGCCACGCCGCCCCCAGCATCGCCTCGTCACTCGGCCAGGTCGATCCCGCGACGACCGTGGGGCGCGGGCTCACGAGGGGCGCGAGGAGCGGGCCGGCGCGATCGGTCGCAGCAGTGCGCGCCGCGCACTGGTCGTAGCGGGTGTCCCCCGTGAGGGTGATTCGGTCGCGACGGACGCCGAGGGCGACGAGGCGGTCCGCGTCCGCGGGATCGACGGCGCCGACCGCGTCGAGCGCGGCGTAGGCATCACGCAGGAGGGCGGCCGCCAGCGCCCCGCTCCGCCCCGACCCCTCGCTCAGCGTAGCGGAGATCATCCCGAGGCGCACCCCCCGCGCGTGGGCGCGTTCGGTGAGCCGTGGCCAGAGATCGAGTTTGGCGACCACGAGCGCGGTCGGCCGGAGCGCGTCGAGGAGCGCCTCGGCGGCGCGGGTGGTATCGAAGGGGAGGGGGGCGGCGAACTCGACCGGGAGCCGCGTGGCGAAGCGGGCCGCACTCGGTGAGAAGTAGGTATAGATGACCTGCCAGGCGGGGTGCGCCGCACGGAGGGCGCGGAGCACCGGCTCCGCCATCAGTCCCTCCCCGACCGAGGGGGCGTGGACCCAGAGGAGGGGGCGCGCGGGGTCGCGGTGCGTGCGGCCCCAGGCCACCAGCGCGGCCCGCGCCTCGCGACGATCGCGCAGCGAGCGGATGACTTTGTGCTCCCCGGGGAGGGGGAGGAGAGTCAGGAGGGTCGCGGCGCGCGCGACCCCTTCATAGAGCGGGGAGAGGAGGGGGTGCACGGCGAGAGAGCGACGCGGCGCCGACGGTCAGGGAGCGCGGGGGGCGCCACTCGATGGGGCGTTCACCTTCGGGGTCTGCGTGGCGGTCCCCTGGTCGGCGAGCGCCGCCTCGATCGCCCGTTGGAAGGCCTCGTACGGCTGGGCCCCGACCATGGGGCGCCCGCCGATCAGGAAGCTCGGGGTCGACCCCACCCCGATCTGGGTGGCCCGCGTGTAGTCGGCGTCGACGAGCACCTTCATCTCCCGCGACGCGAGGCAGGTCGCGAGGCGGCGCTGATCCAGGGGGAGCCCGCGCCCGAGGGAGTCGAGGAAGCTCCGGATCTCCCGCCGCGCCCCCCAGCTCCGCTGTGTCCGGAAGAGGGCATCGGCGGCGGGCCAGAACGCCCCCTGTTCTGCGGCACACATCGCGAACTCGTGGGTGGCGGGGGCGTTGGGGTGGGAGCTCGCGATCGG
>JBMTXT010000180.1:0-2574 GCA_049453775.1 Gemmatimonadaceae bacterium
GTCTCGCAGATCGAGAAGTCCTTCGGCAAGGGCGCCATCATGCGCATGGGCACCGATGGGGCCAAGGTGCGCGTCGATGCCATCCCGACCGGGGCGATCAACCTCGATGCGGCGATCGGCGTCGGTGGCTTCCCGCGCGGGCGTATCACCGAGATCTACGGCCCCGAGAGCAGCGGCAAGACGACGGTCTGTCTCCATGTCGTGGCCAACGCGCAGAAGCTGGGGGGCACCGCCGCCTTCATCGACGCCGAGCATGCGCTCGACACCGACTATGCCGCGAAGCTCGGGGTGGATGTCGAGAAGCTCCTCGTCTCGCAGCCCGACACGGGGGAGCAGGCGCTCGAGATCTGTGAGATCCTCGTGCGCAGTGGCGCCGTCGATGTGATCGTCATCGACTCGGTCGCCGCGCTCGTCCCGAAGGCGGAGATCGAGGGGGAGATGGGGGACTCGCACGTCGGGTTGCAGGCGCGCCTCATGAGCCAGGCGCTCCGGAAGCTCACCGGCGCCATCGCCCGCTCCAACTGCTCCGTCGTCTTCATCAACCAGCTCCGTGAGAAGATCGGGGTGATGTTCGGGAACCCCGAGACCACGACGGGCGGGAAGGCGCTCAAGTTCTACGCCTCGCTCCGTCTCGACATCCGTCGCATCGGGCCGGTGAAGGAGAAGGAGGACGTGATCGGGTCGCACGTCCGCGTGAAGGTCGTCAAGAACAAGGTCGCCCCGCCGTTCAAGCAGGCGGAGTTCGACATCATGTACGCCGAGGGGATCTCCCACACCTCGCTCCTCGTCGACATCGGCGCGGAGAGCGGGATCATCGAGAAGTCGGGCGCCTGGTACAGCTATGGCGACCAGCGGATCGGGCAGGGCCGGGAGAATGCCAAGCTCTTCCTGAAGGACAACCCGAAGGTGATGGCCGAGATCGAGGAGAAGGTGAAGGTGGTCTTGGGCGTGACCAAGGTGGTCGAGGAGTCGGACGAGGAGTAGGTCGAATCGTCGGTCAACAGGACGCTCCGCACGTGTGTCGGGGGTGTGATCTGTGGTGAGTCGCCGGGGCCCGGAATCCCCGTCGTTCCACTCGGGTCCACCCCCGACCGCTTTCCCGGACGTCTCAGGGGGCTCTGAGGGGAGAGCGGGAGGCGATCGGGCGCGTCCGGACCGGCCAAAGCGGCCTCCCGCTACCTGCTACAATCGGGCGCTGGACGCCCTCGCCCGTCGCGCGCGGTCTCGGTCGGAGCTCCGGCGGTGGCTCCTCGAGCGCGACTATGCGGCCGATGAGGTCGACGCGGTCCTGGAGCGCTTGGTCGCCGGCCGTCTCCTCGACGACCTCGCCTTCGCCCGGGGATTCGCCCATGCGCGGCTCGGGGCGGGGCGGGGGTTCGGTCCGGCGCGGGTCCGGCTCGAACTCCTCCGGCGCGGCGTCGCGCGGGAGCTGATCGATCGGGTCCTGGCGGAGCATCAGGAGGACGCCGGGGTCGATCCCGCGCAGGCGGTCGAGGCGGCGGCCCGGAAGCGGCTCCGCTCGCTCGCTGGGTTAGAGCCGGCGGTGGCGGAACGACGGTTGATCGCCTGGCTCCTTCGCCGGGGGTTCCCCGGGGGGATCGCCGGTCAGGTGGCGCGTCGTCTGATTCGGGAAGAGGGGTAATGGGTGCGGCCACTCTGCCGCGCGCCCGTCGCGATTGAGGTCATCCCGGGGGACCCGTTAGTCTCCTCCCCATGACACCCACCGCTCGCCCCATCCCGACCCCCTTCTCCCTCGCCGGTCGCCGCGCGATCGTCACCGGGGGCTCCCGTGGCATCGGCGCGGCCGTCGCGCACTATCTCGCCGACCTCGGCGCCGACGTCGGCATCGGCTATCAGTCGCGGGCGGTGGACGCCGAGGCACTGGTCGCCGCGCTCCGTGCCAAGGGGGTGCGTGCCTTTGCCCTTGCCGGGGATCTGGGTGATCCTGCCGCGGCCGATGCCCTCGTCGCCGAGGGGGTCCGGGTGTTCGGGGGGCTCGATATCGCCGTGCACAATGCAGGCATCTGGCCCACCGATGATGTGCCCGTCCACGAGATGAGCGATGCGCGGTGGCGGCGCACGATGCGGGCCAACACCGATGCGATGTTCCATGTCTCGCGGGCCGCCGCGCGCGTCCTCGGGGAGGGGGGGCGGATCGTGCATGTGGCCTCGACCGCCGGGCAGCGCGGGGAGGCTTTCCACGCCGACTACGCCGCGAGCAAGGGGGCGATGATCTCCTTCGTGAAGAGCCAGGCGATCGAGTTGGCCAAGCGCGGGATCACGGTGAACGCCGTGGCGCCCGGCTGGGTCGATACCGAGATGTCGGCGATCCCCTACGCAGGGGAGGGGAAGGCGCGGATCGCGGCGAGCATCCCCAACGGGCGGATCGCGACCGCGGAGGATGTCGCCTGGGCCGTGGTGGCGCTCTGCATGCCGGGGGCGCGGCACCTCGTCGGGGAGATCGTCAACGTGAATGGCGGGAGCATCCTCCCTGGCTGATCGCGGGGTCGCCACGCGAAGGGGGAATGAACGACGCAGCGCCCGGTCGGCGGCGCCGCTCCGGCGCTGGGGTTT
>JBMTXT010000181.1:0-2547 GCA_049453775.1 Gemmatimonadaceae bacterium
ACTTCCGGGCGGCGGTGAGGAGGCCGACGTTCCCCTCGCCGATGAGGTCGATGAGAGGGAGCCCGCGGTTCTGATACTTCTTGGCGACGGAGATGACGAAGCGGAGGTTCCGCTTCACGAGCTCCTGGAGGGCGTCCTGGTCGCCGGCGCGGATCTTCCGGGCGACCTCGATCTCCTCATTCCCCTTCAGGAGGGGGTAGGTGGAGACCTCATAGAGGTATTGGTCGAGGATGTCGCGCTCCGGCTCCGCGGGGGCGATCCCGGCGGGGGCGGTGCGGCGCTTCCTGCGCTTGGTGTCGGTGGTCATTGCGGTGGTGCTGGAGTGAAGCGAGCGAGCCCAAAGATAGGCCCCGGCAGGATTTCCGCCAGTTTCTACCTTGACCCTTGCATTACGCTCGGATAGCTTCTTTGGTTCCTGACGGCTGCCCCGGTAACGGGCGCCGCGCGGGGGCGTAGCTCAGTTGGGAGAGCGCTTGAATGGCATTCAAGAGGTCAGGGGTTCGATTCCCCTCGCCTCCACTGCGGGGCCGCGGCGGGATGCGGGCCTGAGTGGGTGAAGGAAGGCTGAAAGCTCAAGGCGGAAAGCTGAAAGCGGGACGGGGTGCTGGCGGCCCCGGTTTGCGGGAATAGCTCAGTTGGTAGAGCACAACCTTGCCAAGGTTGGGGTCGCGGGTTCGAGTCCCGTTTCCCGCTCTCGGGCGGTTAGCTCAGTTGGTTAGAGCGCCACGTTGACATCGTGGAGGTCACAAGTTCGAGTCTTGTACCGCCCATCGCCCCACGACCGAGTCCGGTCCGTGGGGCGTTCGTTTCCCTCCAGCCCCCGTCCGATGCGCCTCTCTCGCGCCCTGCCGGCCCTCGCGCTCCTCGCCGCTCCCGCCCGCCTTGCCCACGCGCAGGGGGAGTGCCCAGTGGAGACCCTCACCCCCGCCGCGCTCACCACGGCGACCCTCTCCGTGAACCGCGCGGTCCAGGCGGATTCGGCCTCCGCGCCGAAGGCGCTGCGCGACGCCATGAAGGCCCTGAGCGACGAGAAGAAGTTCGCCTCGAATCTGGTCGGGGCCGGCTTCCTGAAGGCGCAGATCTACGTCCTCTGGATGCACCAGGGTGGCACCGGTGAGACGATGACGCTCGAGCAGCTGGGCGCCAGCTTCCCGAGGGGGCAGGGTGGTCAGACGGTGGACCTCGCGCGGGCGGCGGATTCGCTCCTCGCCGCGGTGGAAGCGGCGGGGCCGGCCTGCGCCGACCTGACGCTCCAGTGGCGCCAGTCGAAGCCCTGGACCGAGCGGATCAACAAGGCCTATACCGCCTTCGGCGCCGGGAACATCGACTCCGCCTCGTATTGGACGGAGCGGGCCTCGCTCCTCTACGCAACCTCGCCGTTTGTCTACAATATCAAGGCGCAGCTCGCGAGCGCCCGGGGCGACACCCCGACGATGCTCGCGCAGCTCCGCCTCGCGGTGGCCGCGGCGGCGAAGGACACCTCGCTCGCCGAGACCGAGAAGCAGCTCCGCTTCCAGCTCGCCTCGACGGCGCAGACGTATGCGATGACCGGAGGCGCCGCGCAGAAGGCGGAGTTGAACGCCGAAGCGCTCGAGATCTTCCAGGGGCTGCTTGAGAAGTATCCCGGGACGATGGATGGGACCTACGCCTTCTCGGCGGGGAGTGAGATCATCCAGCTGCAGGCCGATTCGGCGGCCCTGCGGACCTTCCTCGCCCCGCTCGTCACGAACCCGGCACAGTACACCGACCTGACGCTCCTGCTGGGGGCCGAGACGGCGCGCGCGAGCCAGCGGTCGGCCGATGCGATCGCGCTCTACGAGGGTGCACTCGCCAAGAACGCGAACATCCGAGATGCGAACTACTTCCTCGCCTATCTGTACTACGAGGCGAAGGCGCCGGAGAAGATGCTCCCGCTCACCGATCGGTTGATCGCGATCGATCCGTCGAACGGCGATAACTACTTGATGAAGGCCTACGCCTACTCGCTGATGGTCGCCGCGGAGAAGGATCCCAAGAAGAAGGCGGAGTACCAGAAGCTGCAGGACTCTCTCTCCGCCGAGGAGGCAAAGCTCGCCGCGGCGCACAAGATGCAGGTCACGCGGTTCGAGCGGAAGGCGCAGGGTGCGGCGCTCGGGGGATCGGTGGAGAATCTCGCGAAGATGGCACGCTCCTTCACCGTGGCGGTGGAGTTCATGGACACCACGGGCAGGGTCCTCGAGACGATGACCGCGCAGGTGCCGGAGACGGCGCCGGGTGCGCGTGGCGAGTTCCTCCTCGAGCCGACGACGGCGGGGATCGTGGCGTTCCGGTATCAACCGCTCGCGATGCCGCCTGCGGCACCGGCGCGTCCGGCGGGGCCCGCTCGTCCGGCGGCCCCGGTGCGTCGTCCCTGACCGATGCGTTGACCCTGTGATCGGGGGGGCCTATCTTTCGGGACTCCCCTGCATCGCGGGTCATCGCGACGCAGGGTGCTGGGCGCTCGTAGCTCAATTGGATAGAGCATCTGACTACGGATCAGAAGGTTGGGAGTTCGAGTCTCTCCGGGCG
>JBMTXT010000182.1:0-2539 GCA_049453775.1 Gemmatimonadaceae bacterium
CCCCCCCCCCCCGTTCGCCTCCGACCCGCATCGCGTTACGCCGACGCGTACGCCTCGAGCGGCGGGCAGGAGCAGACGAGATTGCGATCGCCGAAGGCGCTCTCGACGCGGCCGACCGCCGGCCAGAACTTCCGCTCCCGCACCCACGGGAGCGGAAAGGCCGCGCGCTCACGCGAGTAGCCACGCGTCCACGCATCGCTGACCACCACCTCCTGCGTGTGCGGGGCGTGCGCGAGGGGGTTGTCCTCGCGGCTGAGCACGCCGCGCTCGATGTCCTGGATCTCGCCGTGGATCGCGATCATCGCCTCGCAGAAGCGATCGAGTTCGGCCTTCGACTCCGATTCGGTCGGCTCGATCATCAGCGTGCCGGCCACCGGGAAGCTCACCGTCGGGGCATGGAAGCCGTAGTCCATGAGCCGCTTGGCGATGTCCTCGACCTCGACCCCCGCCGACGCCTTCATCGGCCGCGTATCGATGATGCACTCGTGCGCCACGCGCCCGTTCTTCCCCTTATAGAGGACCTCGAAGTGGCCGCGGAGCCGATGCGCCATGTAGTTGGCGTTGAGGATCGCGACCTTGGTCGCGTACGCGAGCCCCTCGCCCCCCATCATGTCGATGTACATCATCGAGATCGGGAGGATGCTCGCGCTGCCCCACGGCGCCGCAGAGACCGCCCCGATCGCCTGATCTCCCCCGGTGCGCACCACCGAGTGCCCCGGCAGGAAGGGCGCGAGATGTGCCCCCACGCCGATCGGGCCCATCCCCGGTCCCCCACCTCCATGCGGGATGCAGAAGGTCTTGTGGAGGTTGAGATGACAGACGTCGGCCCCGATGTCCCCCGGCCGGCAGAGCCCGACCATCGCATTCATGTTGGCGCCGTCGAGATAGACCTGGCCCCCATGCTCGTGGATGATCGCGCAGATGTCCTTGATGCTCTCCTCGAAGACGCCATGCGTGCTGGGATAGGTCACCATCAGCGCCGCGAGGTTGGTCGAGTGCTGCTCGGCCTTCGCGCGCAGGTCCGCCACATCGATGTTCCCGAGCGCATCGGTCTTCACGACGACGACCTGCATCCCGGCCATCACCGCCGACGCCGGGTTGGTGCCGTGCGCCGACTGCGGGATGAGGCAGATCGAACGATGCCCCTGCCCCCGTGCACGGTGGAAGGCGCGGATCACGAGGAGCCCGGCGTACTCGCCCTGGGAGCCGGCGTTGGGCTGGAGCGAGACGGCGGCGAACCCCGTCACCTCGGCGAGCGCCTGCTCCAGCCGCGTGCACATCGAGGCGTACCCCGTGGCCTGCTCGCGCGGAGCGAAGGGATGGAGCCCGCCCACCTCGGTCCACGTGACCGGATACATCTCCGCCGACGCGTTGAGCTTCATCGTGCAGCTGCCGAGCGGGATCATCGAGTGCGTGAGGGAGAGATCCCGCGACTCGAGCGTCCGCATGTAACGCAGCATCTCGGTCTCGCTGCGGTAGCGGTGGAAGGTCGGATGGGTGAGGAACGCCGAGGTGCGCGCGAAGCGCTCGTCAAAGCGCAGGTCGATCGACGCCGCGAGCGCCTCGAGATCGAGCCCATGCGGGCGCCCCCCGTTGAAGGCGTCGAGCAGGTCGCTCACGTCGCGCACCGAGGTGGTCTCCCCCATGGCGACGCCGAGGGTGCGCCCGTTCACGACGCGGACATTGATCCGCGCGCGGTCGAGCGCGGCGAGGATCGTCCCCTGCTGGGCCCCCACCTCGACGGTCACGGTGTCGAAGCGCACCGCGGCGGTCGGCGTGTGCCCGAGCCGCTGGACGCCCGCCGCGAAGAGTTCGGCGAAGTGCTGCGCCCGCCGCGCGATCCGCACCAGCCCCTCGGGGCCGTGCCAGACAGCGTACATCCCGGCCATGACCGAGAGGAGCACCTGCGCGGTGCAAACGTTGGAGGTCGCCTTCTCACGCCGGATGTGCTGCTCACGCGTCTGCAGCGCCATGCGCAGCGCCGGCTTCCCGGAGGAATCGCGCGAGACCCCGATCAGGCGACCGGGGATCTGTCGCTTGTAGTCGTCCTTGGTGGCGAAGAACGCGGCGTGCGGGCCACCGTAGCCGTACGGCACGCCGAAGCGCTGCGAGTTCCCGACGGCGACGTCGGCACCCCACTCCCCCGGCGGCGCCAAGAGGGTGAGCGCGAGGAGATCGGTCGCGACGATCACGAGCCCACCCGCCGCATGCACCGCGTCGCAGAGCGCGCGATGATCCTCGATCGCCCCGAAGGTGTTCGGGTAGGCGAGGAGGACGCCGGCGGTCGTCGCATCGGGACGCATCGCCTTCGGGGAGAGCACCTGCACCGCGACCCCGCGCGCCTCGGCGCGCGCCGTCACCACCTCGATCGTCTGCGGGTGGCAGTCGTCGGCGATGAGGAAGACGTCACGGCCATCCTTCCCGACGATCCCATGCACCATCGTCACCGCCTCGGCGGCCGCCGTCCCCTCGTCGAGGAGCGACGCGTTCGCGATCGGGAGTCCGGTCAGGTCGCTCACGACGGTCTGGTAGTTGAGCA
>JBMTXT010000183.1:0-2526 GCA_049453775.1 Gemmatimonadaceae bacterium
CCCCCCCCCCCCCCCCCCCCCCCCCCCACCCCTCTTTGCATGTGCACAGCGTTAGGCTCGCGGCGTGACCAACTCGGAGTTCACGCGTCCTCCTCGTACCAGCGCTAAGTGGGGCGCCTTCCCCGCCGATGTCCTCCCACTCTGGGTTGCCGAGATGGACTTCCCGCTGTCGCCTGCCATTTCCGTTGCGCTTCATGACGCGGTCGATCGATCTGACACCGGCTATCGCTGGACCGGGGAACTCCCCGATGCGCTGAGCCAGTTCTGGGAGCGTCGCTTCGGTTGGGCGCCTGCGCCCGACCGGGTGATGGTGCTCGGCGATGGGCTCGTCGCCATAGCGGAGACGATCCGACGCATGACGGAAGGGGCCGTGGTCATCACGCCTCCGGCGTACCCTCCGTTCTTCCGAGTTGTCACCGATGTGGTGGGACGCGACCTGGTGCAGGTACCGCTCACGGCCGAAGGCCTCGACATGGGCGGCCTTGAGGGCGCCTTCGCTCGCCCCGACGTGACAAGCTTCCTACTCGGCAATCCGCACAACCCCACCGGACACGTGTGGTCGCTCGCTCAACTTGAGCAGATTGCCGTGATGGCGCGGCGCCACGGTGTCACGGTGATCTCGGACGAGATCTGGGCCCCTCTCACCATGCCCGGCGTGCACATGACGCCCTACCTCAGCCTCGGAGAGGACCTCACGGGCCCCGACATCGCCCTGGTCTCGGCATCGAAGGCCTTCAACCTCGCGGGTCTGAAGTGCGCCCAGGTGATCGGTGGTTCAGCCGACACGGTCCAGAAGCTCGCGGAGAGCATCCCCATGGAGATCACCTACTCCGCCGGCCACCTCGGCGTCATCGCCACCATCGCTGCCTTCCGCGATGACGACGCGTGGCTCGACGGCACGCGCGAGACGCTGGCGTCGAACGCCAGCCTGCTGAAGTCGCTGCTCGCCGAGCAGCTCCCCGAGGTCGGTTTCGAGATCCCGGACGCGACCTACCTCGCCTGGCTCGACTGCCGGGGCCTCGGCCTCGGCGACAGCCCCTCAGAGACGTTCCTCGAGCAGGGGCGGGTCGCCCTCAGCCCGGGCCTGGACTTCGGGCGCGAGGGAGCTGGCTTCGTGCGGCTCAATCTCGCGACAGTGCCGGACAACATCTCGGTCGCGGTGGCGCGCATGCGCCAGGCCGTCAGGTGACACCCCTTCAGCACTCCCGAGCGGGAGCGACGGCGTTCTTCGCCGTCAACGGCATCGTCGGATTCACCTTCGTCCCGAGGCTGGCAGAGATCCAGGCATCCCTGGGGCTCGATGATGCGGGCCTCGGGGTGGTGCTGGCGGTGGGGACGATGGGCGGCCTCCTCGTGGGTCCGCTTGCCGCCCCCTTGATTCACCGTTGGGGCGCTGTGCCCGTCGCATCCGCGGCTGGACTCCTGTCCTTGCCACCACTCATCCTGCTCGGGTGGGCAGGGCTGCCGGTCGTCTTTGCGCTGGCCCTTGCCCTGCTGCTCGCGGCGGATGCGGTCATGGACTCGGCGATGAACACCCGGGCACTGGAGGTCGAGCGCGTCTACGGCCGCTCGATCATCAACGGCTTCCATGCCTGGTGGTCGCTGGGCAGCATCATCGGCAGTGGTCTGGGTGCGCTGGGCATCCTCCTCGGCATCGCGCTCGGGCCCTTCCTCACCGTCATCGCTGTCCTCGCGGCGGCGGCCCTCGTCGCGGTGTGGGCCGCGGGCACGGGCGCCGTCCCCGAGGGGGAGCAGGCGCGCAATGATCACGGCGACGATGTGACGCATCACCTCAGTCGAGGACGCGCCCTCAAGGTGATGCTCGCCAGCGGTGGAGCGCTTCTCGCCGCCTTCATCATGG
Source organism: Gemmatimonadaceae bacterium (assembly GCA_049453775.1). Classification (GTDB taxonomy): domain Bacteria; phylum Gemmatimonadota; class Gemmatimonadetes; order Gemmatimonadales; family Gemmatimonadaceae; genus Pseudogemmatithrix. The sequence continues at coordinate 1,862 of JBMTXT010000183.1, forward strand.
CGGCGATCCTCGTGGAGGACGTGCCTGTGCGCTGGGGCTCGATCTATCTCACCTCCATCACCGAGTCTGAGGGACTGTGGATCGGTCTGGCGTACGTCGCCCTCACGACCGCGATGACGATCGGACGATTCACCGGAGACCGCATCGTCGACACGATCGGCGAGGTGCGTTGGATCCGCCTCGCTATGGCCGCGGTCGCCGTCGCCATGACCGCGGCACTCATCATCGGCTCACCGCTGGCCTTCGTCGTGGCTGCCGCGGTATCGGGCTTCGGCGTCGCCACGCTCTTCCCCGCGGCGATGCGCGCTGCAGCTGCCCTGCCCGGCGTTTCACCCGCCATGGGTGTTGCCCTTGTTACGTGGTTCTCGCGCATTGGCTTCGTCGTGTCCCCGCTCGCCGTCGGATTCATCGCGCAGGCCGCCGGGATCCCCTGGGGTATGGGCGTTGTGGTGGTCGCGGCGCTGGCGCTCATCCCGCTGACAGCCGTCTTGCGCTCGACGCAGCGCGCATGACCCTCACGGCGGGGCAGTCGGCCGCGCTCGCCCGGTGGGGGATCGATCGCCTTGAGCAGGTTGACGATCACCCCTTCGCTTGGTGGGGGATGCGAGGGGAGGACTACGTCGTCGTCAAGGCGGGAGACGTCGAGCAGCGCCGGCGCGCGGGGG
>JBMTXT010000184.1:0-2487 GCA_049453775.1 Gemmatimonadaceae bacterium
CGCCTTTCAGTTGGCGGAGCGTGGGCATCAGGTGGTCCTCGCGGAGATGCGTCCCGTGCGTGGGACCGCGGCGCATCAGACCGATCGATTGGCCGAGCTCGTCTGCTCCAACACCTTCAAGAGCACCGAGGTCACGAATGCGCATGGACTCCTCAAGGCGGAGATGCGGGCGCTGGGCTGCCTGATCCTCGAGGGGGCGGACGCGGCGCGCGTGCCGGCGGGCTCGGCGCTCGCCGTCGATCGCGACCAGTTCAGTGCGTTCGTAGATGCGCGTGTGCGAAATCATCCTGGGATCCGCGTGGTGACGGAGGAGGTGACCAGACTCCCTGCGCCTGGGATCGTCGCGACGGGCCCACTCACCAGCGATGCGCTCGCGGAGGCGATCCGCGCACGACTCGGCGGGGAGGCGCTGGCCTTCTACGATGCCATCGCCCCGATCCTCGCGGTGGAATCGATCGACGAGACGGTCGCCTTCCGCGCCGCGCGGTGGGACAAGGAGACGATGTCGGAGGCGGCCGAGGAGGGCGGGGCCTATCTCAACTGCCCGATGGATCGCGCGCAGTACGAGGCGTTCATCGATGCGCTCACGACGGCGGACCAGTTCACGGCGCACGCGTTCGATGCCGTGCCGTACTTCGAAGGATGCATGCCCATCGAGGAGATGGCGCGCCGCGGCCGCGACACGGTACGCTTCGGCCCGATGAAGCCGGTGGGGTTGCGCGACCCGCGCACCGGGAAGCGCCCCTGGGCGGTGGTACAGCTCCGTCGTGAAGACCGGGCCGGCCGGATGTGGAACCTCGTCGGCTTCCAGACGCGGCTCCGTATTCCGGAGCAGCAGCGCGTGATACGCATGATCCCGGGACTCGCGAACGCCGAGTTCCTGCGCTTCGGGAGCATCCACCGGAACTCGTATCTCAATGCGCCGCGGTATCTCGCGCCGCATCTCGCGCTGCGGGATGCGCCGACGACGATGTTCGCGGGGCAGCTCACCGGGGTCGAGGGATATACCGAGAGTACCGCGACCGGCCTCCTCGCGGCGATCAATCTCGACCGCCTGCTGCGTGGTGCGCCGCCGGTCGTGCCCCCGCCAACTAGTATGCTCGGCGCGCTCTACCGCTACATGCGCGAGGCGGATCCCGCGCACTTCCAGCCGATGAACGCGAATTTCGGGCTCCTCGAGGAGCTGGCCGACCCGCCGCGCGACAAGGCCGTGAAGCGCGAGCGCTACGCCGAACGGGCGTTACGCGATCTCGAGGCGTGGCGTCAGGCAGAGGGGATCACGCCGAGGCAGCCGTGAGTGGGTCGACCGATGCGACGATCGCGCAGTTCCTGACCTATCTCGCCAAGGAGCGAGATGTCTCGCCGCACACGCTGGCGGCGTATGGTCGCGATCTCGAGGGCCTGCGGGCGTTCCTCACCGAGCACCTCGGCGTCGCCTCGGTGGACTGGGCGACGGTCGACCGGCTCCAGATGCGGGCCTGGCTCGCCTCGCTCGCACGGCGGGGGCTCGCCAAGCGCACCAGTGCGCGGATGCTCTCCGCGGCCCGGAGCTTCTATCGCTTCCTGCATCGGGCCGATCTCGTTGAGGTGAACCCGGCTCGGGCGGTGGGATCGCCGAAGCTCGACCGGCACCTCCCCGGCCATCTCGATCGAACGCAGATCGAGACGGTGTTGACGGCGGCGGCGACGCGCGCACAAGAGGGGCGCTTCACCGATGTGCGGGACCGCGCGATCCTCGAGCTCTTCTATTCCGCCGGGTTGCGGCTCAGCGAGTTACGGGGGATCGACCGCTCCGATCTCGATCTGCTCGGCGGCCTCGTCAAGGTGCGTGGCAAGGGGCGCAAGGAGCGTATCGTGCCGGTGGGGGGCCCCGCGCAGCAGGCGTTACGCGAGTACGAGCGGGCGCGCGAGCAGCTGATCGCCCAGGTCGGGCCGAGCGCCGAGCGCTCGGCGCTCTTCCTCAGCCGACGGGGCCGCCGGATGAGTCCCCGGACCCTGCACAATGCGGTGGTCGCGCGACTCGGGGAGGTGGATGAGGGGGCCGGGCTCAGCGCCCACGCCCTGCGGCATACCTTCGCGACCCATCTCCTCGACGGCGGGGCCGATCTCCGGGCGGTCCAAGAGCTCCTCGGCCACGCCAGCGTCTCCACGACGCAGATCTACACCCACACCTCGGTCGACCGGCTCAAGCAGGTCCACCGGAAGGCCCATCCGCGGGCCTGACCACGAGACCGTCCCCTTATCTTTCCTCGATGACCCTCCCGACCTTTCACGCCACCACGATCCTCGCCGTCCGCCGCGGCGGTGCCGTCGCCATCGGTGGCGACGGGCAGGTGACCTTCGGTGATACCGTCATGAAGGGAAGCGCGGTGAAGGTCCGTGCCCTCACCGGGGGGAAGGTGCTCGCCGGGTTCGCGGGGGCCGCCGCCGACGCGCTCACCCTCTTCGAGCGGTTCGAGGAGAAGCTCCAGCGGCACCCCGGGAACC
>JBMTXT010000185.1:0-2466 GCA_049453775.1 Gemmatimonadaceae bacterium
AGCATCGATCCCCCCGGTCACGATGAGTACGGTGTTTTTCCGACCGCTGAATACACTGAGAGACCCATGCGAGTCAAGCGGGGTCCGTGGAAACCCGACAGCATCTGGGGCCGGTCCTGCGTACACTTCGTGATGGCGTGCATGGGATGGCTCCGGTCGGCGGTGATCGGGGTGACCGGGGTGTTACCCCTGGTCACCCCGCTTCGCGCGCAGTCGACCTACGACGGCCGCGCGGGGCAGATCGAGGTGGCGATCCCCCGGTTCGAGGACGCGATCACGATCGATGGGCGGCTCGACGAGCCCGCCTGGACCCGCGCCGCGCGCCTCACCGGCTTCTCCCAGTTCAATCCGACCGATGGCCGCCCCGCCCTCGATTCGACCGAGGCCTTCGTCTGGTATGGCCCCGAGGCGATCTACTTCGCCGTCCGCGCCTTCGCCCCCGCCGGTACGGTGCGCGGGACCCTCGCCGACCGCGACCGGATCCAGAACGACGACCATGTGCAGTTCATCCTCGACACCTTCAACGACCGCCGCCAGGCCTATGTCTTCGCGGTGAACCCCCTCGGGGTGCAGAGTGATGGGATCCGCATCGAGGGGGGGGGCGGCCCAGGGCGTGGTCGTGGCGGCGGCGGTGGTGGTGGTGGGGGGGGCGGTGGCTTCTCCCGCGCGACCCTCGGGAACGCCGACCTCAATCAGGATCTCATCTGGGAGTCCAAGGGGGAGATCACCGACTGGGGCTATCAGGTGGAGCTCCGCATCCCCTACAAGAGCCTCCGGTTCCGCGCGACGGAACCGCGCACCTGGGGGCTCAACGTCGTGCGCGTAACGCAGCGCAACAACTACCAGGACACCTGGACCGTCACCAAGCGCGGGCTCTCCTCCTTCCTCATCCAATCCGGTCGCCTAGTCGGGCTGCAGGATCTGAACCGCGGGCTCGTCCTCGACGTCACCCCGGTGGTGACGAGCGCCCTCTCCGGGGCCCCCGATGCCCTCTCCACGCAGTGGCGATACGGGGAGCTCTCGCAGGCGGGGGCCGATGTGCGCTGGGGCGTGACGCCGAGTCTGACGATGAACGCGACGATCAATCCCGACTTCTCGCAGGTGGAGGCGGATGTCGGGCAGATCCCGGGCGATGTGCGCTTCGCGGTCAACTTCCCCGAGCTCCGCCCCTTCTTCGTCGAGGGGAACGAGCAGATCGATACCCCCAATCAACTCGTCTACACGCGGCGGATCGTCCAGCCGGTCGCCGCCTCCAAGCTCACCGGGAAGGTGGGGCGCTTCGATCTCGGGGTCCTCTCCGCGGTCGACAACGCGACCTATAGCGCGAATGGGCTCGACCAGCCCCTCTTCAACATCATGCGTCTGCGGCGCGATGTCGGGACGCAGAGCAACATCGGCTTCACCGTCACCGATCGGCGGGAGCGGGGCGACTTCAATCAGGTCGTGAACGCCGACGGGCGCTTCGTGATCCGGGACCTATACCAGGCGAGCTATCAGGTGGCGCATGGCCAGACCCGGACGGGCACGGCGGCCCAGGAGGGCGCCCTGTGGGAGGTGAGCCTCGATCGCACCGGCCGGAGTTGGGGGTTCCGCAACTCCCTGGAGGGGGTGAGCGCGGACTTCGTCTCCCAGTCGGGGTTCATCCCGCGCACCGACTACGCGCAGGGTTCGATGAGCCAGCGGTACACCTGGTTCGGGGCGCGGGGGGCACGGGTGGAACAGATGACCTACTTCGCCTCCTGGACCGGGACCTGGGCCTATCGCGACCTCTTCGAACGGGACCGCCCGCTGGAGCATCGCGTGTCGCTCTTCTCGAGCGCGCAGCTCCGCGGCGGGTGGAATGTGAATCTCACCCTCGCCCGCGAGGGGTTCGGCTTCCTCCCCTCGCAGTATGAGCGCTACTACGTCGAGCGTCGGCTCGGCGGCGCCGTCACCGACACGGTGAAGTACACGCCAACCGGGCGGGTGCCGGGGGAGCAGCTCCAATTCCGGGTGAGCACCCCGCAGTTCAAGACCTTCGGCCTCTCCGCGGGGACGACGATCGGGCGCGATGTGGAGTTCCTCGAAGGGTCCCGGGCCCGCCGCTTCGATTACAACGCCTCCCTCGATCTCCGCCCCACGCCGCAGCTGCGTGCGAGCCTCATCGTCCTCCATCAGGAGTTCCGGCGGGCGCGTGATGGCTCGACCATTCTGCAGACCGATATCCCCCGGCTTCGCGTGGAGTATCAGCTCTCCCGCTGGATCTTCTTCCGCTTCGTCGGGCAGTACGAGGCGCGCGCCCGGGATGCCTATCGGGATCCCAGCACAGAGGACGCGATCCTCTTTCGCGATGCGGACGGCGTGTTCACGCGGTCCGAGGCCTCGCGCACGAATCGCCTCCGCGCCGACTGGCTCTTCTCCTACTTCCCGAGCCCCGGGCGCGTGCTCTACCTCGGCTACGGGGCGAGCCTCGAAGAGCCGGAGGCC
>JBMTXT010000186.1:0-2427 GCA_049453775.1 Gemmatimonadaceae bacterium
CGGCTCCCCCGCGCGATGGTGAAGCGTCCCGCGATCGGCCACCGCTCGACGGCGACCTCGAGCGTGATCCCTCGGGCGATCCCTGGGGCGCTCTCGCGCGCGCTCATGTGAACTCGGCGCGCACCCGCTCGACGATCGCGCGCACGCCGAAGCGCACCGGATCGGTCGCCGGGAGCCCATGCGCCGCCGCGACCTCCACACAGAGCGCCCGCGCGGCCTCCTCGGTGAGCGCCTGGGTGTTGATCGCGATCCCCACCGGCCGGATCGCGGGGTTGGTGAGGCGTCCACACGTGATGGTGAGATCGATCACCGCCTGGATGGACGGGAGGGGATGCCGCACCCCGCGCATCGTGGTGCGCGTGGGCTCGTGACAGACCACGAAGGCGTCCGGCTGTGCGCCGTGGAGGAGCCCGAGCGTCACCCCGGCGAAGGAGGGATGGAAGAGGGAGCCCTGCCCCTCGATCAGGTCCCAATGCGCGGGCGCCGCGTCCGGGGAGATCCACTCCACCGCCCCGGAGATGAAGTCGGCGACCACGGCGTCGATCGCGACCCCGCGCCCGCTGATGAAGATCCCCGTCTGCCCCGTGGCCTTGAAGTCGGCGTCCATCCCCTGCGCGCGCATCTCCCGCTCGAGCGCGAGGGCGGTGTACTTCTTCCCCACCGAGCAGTCGGTCCCCACCGTGAGGAGCCGCCGCCCCGTGCGCGGCGTGCCCTTCCCCGTGGCGAAGCGCTGCGAGGCGTGCCGCACGTCGAAGAGCTGCCGCCCATGGCGCGCCGCGGCCTCGCGGATCTCGGGGATCGAATCGAGCCGCACATGGAGCCCGCTCGCGATATCCATCCCCGCCGCGAGCGCCTCGACGATCGTCGCCACCCAGTGCGGAGGGAGCACCCCGCCCGCATTCGCCGCGCCGATCACGAGGGTCTTCACCCCCGCCGCCGCCGACTCGGCGATGGTGCGATCGGGGAGGCCGAGGTCGGCCTGGCAGCCGGGGAGCCTGAGCTGCGCGAGGCACCACGCGCGCCGCCAATCGACGATCCCGAAGGCGGTCTTGGCGGCGAGCGCATCGGGGACATCCCCGATGAAGAGGAGGTAGGGGTGGGCGATCTGCATCGCGCCTCAGTCGATCGGGATATGCTTGTCGCGCCCGAGGACCGTCTCGGCGCGCGTCGACCGCAGCAGGGGGAAGAGGAGTTGGTGCAGCCACCGCTCCTGCCCGTGGCGGCGATCGTCCTTGAGCCCATAGGCCGGCGGGAAGGTGCGTGTGATATGCGCCGTGCCGAAGAGCACATCCCAGAGGAAGAGCAGGTTCCCGTAGTTCCCGTCGTAGTGCCCGATCCCATCGTCCTGCGTGAGGGCGTGGTGCGCGTGGTGCGTCGCGGGCGTTGAGATCGTGCGCTCAAGGATCCAGGCGAGGGGGTGGAGGAACCGATACCGATAGAGGAAGGTGTCCCAGCGCACCGCGGAGTGCGCGCCGGTGATCACCAGGAGCTTCACCGTGCTGTAGTAGACGAAGACCCAACCGAAACCGAGATAGAGGAGCGCCCCGCCGAACCAGAGGCCCGGCATCAGCAGGTAATAGAGGAAGTTGTTGCGATAGACCACGCGCACGCTCATGTAGGCGGCGGAGTGGTGCGCGCGGTGCAGCGGCCAGAGCACCGAGGTGTGCGAGAGGCGGTGCCACCAGTACTGCGTGAGGTCGTCAGCGAGGAGGAGGACGCCGACCATCGCGTACCAGGGCCAGTCGGCCCAGGCGTCGCGCGCATCGGGGAAGAGCGCCGCACAGATCGCGCGGGAGGTCGCGTAGACCCCTGAGGCGACCACGGGGAACATGAGGCCCACCGCGACGTCGAGGCGATCGTCCTCGTGGCCCGCTTCAGGGGGGAAGAAGCGTCCCACCGCGACCTCGGCGAGGCCGAAGGTCAGGAAGATCCCGAGGAGGACGAGGACCTGGAAGAGTTGGGGGTCGAGGGGCATGGGGCGAAGGTACGACGGGCCGTCGGCCCAGGCTAGGATGACAAAACGCCCCCCGGCGGGTGCCGGCGGGCGTCGTGATGACTCATGCAGAGCCACAGGTGGGAATTGAACCCACGACCGCTCGATTACGAATCGAGTGCTCTACCCCTGAGCTACTGTGGCGGTTGTGACCCTGCGACCTGCGGACGGCGGTGGAGCGACGAACGAGGTCCTGCGAATGCCCTGGCGCGGACTCGAACCGCGACGCCTTGCGGCACCACCCCCTCAAGATGGCGTGTCTACCAATTTCACCACCAGGGCAATCGATGCTGAAGGCTGAATGCCGAAAGCGAACAGCTTCGAGCCTGCAACCTTCAGCCTCCAGCCTTACTACGGGAGCGACGGGGCTCGAACCCGCGACCTCTCGAGTGACAGTCGAGTGCTCTAACCAAACTGAGCTACGCCCCCTTCCT
>JBMTXT010000187.1:0-2392 GCA_049453775.1 Gemmatimonadaceae bacterium
GCCGAGCGACCCTTCGCCTTGAATCCGGCGCAGGGATGGCTCGCGAGCACGAACAACCAGGTGGTCGGGCGCGGGGCACGATATCCGATCCCTGGCTTCTATGATGTGGCGCGGATGACGCGCGCGACGGAGTTACTCGACGCGGTGACCGGGGCGGGCACCCCCTCGCCGCGCACGACGAATGCCGAGGTGATGCGCACGATGCAGCGCGACATCGTCTCGGGGATCGGCCTCCGGTGGCGTGGGCTCGCGATCGAGGCCGCGGAGTCGGTCGGGGATACGGCCGCGGCGCAGCATCTGCGGCGGTGGCAGGGGCGGATGCATATGACCGATACCGCCGCGACCCTCTTCGCCTATTGGTGGCAGCATCTCCCCGAGGCGGTCTTCCGAGATGAGTTAGGGGAGGAGTGGCCGAAGGGGCGGCATCTGGTGATCGCCGCACTCGAGGACAGCGCGGGGGCGTTCATGGATGATCGCACGACACCGGTGCGAGAGACGCGGCGCGAAGTCGCGGCGGTCGCGATGCGGAAGGCGCTCGCCGAGCGGTGGGCGCGGCCTTTCGGCGAGGTGCAGACGCTGACGATCCGGCATCCGCTCGCGGTGATCGGGGTGCTGGATCGATGGCTCGGGCTCACCCGCGGGCCCTTCAGTTCGCGCGGCGATGCGGCGACCCTCGATGCGGCCTTCGTGGAGTTCGACGAAGAGCGTCGCGGGTTCCATACGATCGCGGGGGCGAGCATGCGCTTCGTCCTCGATTGGGCCGATGTCGATGGGTTCACCTTGAGTCGCCATCTCGGGCAGTCGGGGAATCCGCTCTCGCCGCACTTCGACGACTTCCTCGAGAGCCACCTGGTCGGTGAGGCGTGGCCGATGCCCTTCACACGGGCGAAGGTGGCGGAGCGCGCGGTCTCGACCTGGACGTTGCGCCCCGCTCCCGCGCGATGAGCGTCACGACGGAGGCTGCGCTGCACCGCCAGCGGGTGCGCGCGATCATCGGCGGCTCGATCGGGAATCTCGTCGAGTGGTACGACTGGTACGCCTACTCGGCGTTCGCCCTCTACTTCGCCGGAGCCTTCTTCCCGCGGAGCGATGTCACCGCGCAGCTCTTGCAGACGGCGGCGGTCTTCGCCGTCGGGTTCTTCATGCGGCCGGTGGGGAGTTGGCTGATCGGACGCTATGCGGACCAGCATGGCCGTCGCGCAGCACTCACCCTCTCGGTCACGCTGATGTGCGCGGGGTCGCTCCTGATCGCGGTGACGCCGAGCTATGCGACGATCGGGGTGATGGCCCCGGTCCTCCTCGTGGTCGCGCGATTGCTGCAGGGGATCAGCGTGGGTGGGGAATACGGGGCGAGCGCGACCTACTTGAGTGAGCGAGCTGGGCGCGCGCGGCGGGGGTTCTACTCGAGCTTCCAATATGTGACGCTCATCTTGGGCCAGCTCCTCGCCCTCTCGGTCCTGCTCGTCCTGCAGCGGGTGATGAGCGAGGCGGCGCTCATGGCGTGGGGATGGCGGATCCCCTTCGTGCTGGGGGCGTTCGCCGCGGTGAGCGCGATCTGGATGCGCCGAAGCCTCGACGAGACGACGAGCTTCACGGTGGCGAAGGCAGCGGGGGTCGTGGAACAGACGCCGACCGGCCTCCGCGGACTCCTGTCGCACGGGCGCGCGGTGGCGACGGTTTTCGGACTCACCGCGGGTGGGGCGCTCGCCTTCTATGTATTCACCACATATGCGCAGAAGTTCTTGGTGAATACCACCGGATTCAGCAAGGCGACCGCCTCGCAGATCAACGCCGCGACGTTGGTGGTCTTCATGTGTGTGCAGCCGCTGATCGGGGCCTGGTCGGATCGGATCGGGCGACGGCCGATCCTGATGGCCTTCGGCGCGCTCGGGGCACTGGGGACGGTCCCACTTCTCACCGCGCTCGAGACGGCGCAGAGCCCGCTCGTCGCCTTCGCGCTCCTGACCGGCGCCCTCCTCGTGGTCGCCTGCTACACCTCGATCAACGCGGTGGTGAAGGCGGAGCTCTTCCCGACCGAGGTCCGGGCCCTCGGCGTCGCCCTCCCCTACTCGATCGCCGTCTCCCTCTTCGGTGGGACGGCGGAGTACATCGCCCTCTGGCTCAAGGGGATCGGCCACGAGCGGTGGTTCTATTGGTACGCCGCCGCCGTGATGGGGGCCTCGTTCGTGGTCTACGCCCTCATGCCAGATACCCGCGATACCTCGCGGATCGTCGAAGAGTAGCGCTACCGCCTCGGCGTGCGCGCGATCAGCCCGACGAGGGGTCGGTGATCGGAGGCCAGAGGCTCGGTGATCACCTCCGTGCGCAATGGGACCCAGCGGGTGGAGCCGCGGAGGAAGATGTAGTCGATCTCCTGGTCCGGCTTGGTCGA
>JBMTXT010000188.1:0-2287 GCA_049453775.1 Gemmatimonadaceae bacterium
GGGAGAAGGAGAAGACGGGGATCCCGCCGCGGCGCGACCTCCGGATGGAGGCGCTCCTCGACATCCTCGATCAGAAGCTCCTCGTCTCCTCGCATGGCTACCGCGCCGACGAGTTTCTCGCGCTGGTGCGACTCGCCGAGGAGTTCGGCTTCCGGATCCAGACGCTGCAGCACGGCGTCGAGGCCTACAAGATCGCATCCGAGCTCAAGGCCTCCGGCGTCGCTGCCGTCGTCTGGAGCGATTGGGGCGCCTTCAAGCTCGAGTCCTACGATGCCACCTCGTACAACGCGCGCCTCCTCATGGAGGCGGGGGTCGTGACCTCGCTGCACTCGGACAACGCCGAGATCTCCTCCCGCATGAACTGGGAGGCGGGGAAGCTGCTCCGCTCCGGCGTGGATGAGATCCAGGCCCTCTCGACCGTCACGAATCAGGCGGCCCGCGCCGTCGCGATCCAGGACCGGGTCGGGTCGCTCGAGGCCGGCAAGGATGCCGACTTCGTGATCTGGAACGGCAACCCCCTCTCGCAGTTCACCCGCGCCGAGCAGACCTGGGTGGACGGGCGCCGCTACTTCTCGCTCGAGGAGGACGCGAAGCAGCGCGAGGAGATCGCGAAGCAGCGCGCGCAGCTGATCCAGGCCATCCTCGCCGCCGCTCCGGCGGGCGGCGCGACCACGACCGCCACCGCCGCCCCGGCCAGACCGTGACCTTCACCCTCCTGACTCCCATGACTGCAACGAACCGTAGGACCGACCGCGCCCTGCGCGGGTCGACGGGGCGGGTCACCGCCACCCTCGCCCTCGGGCTCCTCACCGCGCTCTCGGCGCCCGGCGCCCACGCGCAGGTCACGACCCCGGTCGCCCCGCAGTCGCAGCCGGTGGTGCTGCGTGGCGCGACGATCCACACCGTCACCAAGGGGACGATCGCGAACGGCACGATCGTGCTCGACAAGGGCCGCATCCTCGCCATCGGGGGCACCGAGGTCGCGGTGCCGCGCGGCGCCAAGGTGGTCGACGTCGCCGGGAAGCACATCTACCCGGGGCTCATCGACGCCTACAGCACCGTGGGGATCACCGAGATCGACGCCGTCGAGGTCTCGAACGACATCACCGAGCTCGGCGACTTCAACCCGAACGTCCGGGCCGAGGTCGCGGTGAACGCGGAGAGCCGGCACATCGGCACCTCGCGCTCCGCCGGCGTGCTCGTCGCCTTCAGCACCCCGGAGGGCGGGGTGATCTCCGGGCTCTCCTCGGCGATGTCGCTCGAGGGGTGGACCTGGGAGGAGATGTCGATGAAGGGGGCCGCGGCGCTCAATGTGAATTGGCCCGATCCGTCGGCGCGGCCCCGCCGCTTCGGCGGCGGCCCGCCGCCGGGCGTCCCAGGCGCGCCGGGCGCCGGCGCGCGCCCCGCCCCCAAGACCTACGCCGAGCAGGTGCAGGGGCTTAAGGACTTCTTCGCCGAGGCCCGCGCGTATCGGGATGCCCAGCAGGCGGGGCAGGTCGCGCGGACCGATGTGCGGTATGCGGCGATGATCCCCGTGTTGAACCGGGCGATCCCGGTGGTGGGCGCGGCGAACTCGGTCTCGCAGATCAACGCCGCGATCACCTGGGCCAAGGGGGAGGGAGTGCGCCTCGTGATCCGAGGGGGGCGTGATGCCATCCACGTGGCCGACCGCCTCAAGGCGGAGAATGTCCCGGTCATCCTGACCTCCACCCTCGATGCCCCGGCGCGGAACCACGACGGCTACGACGGGGGGTACAATGCGCCGGCGCAGCTCTATGCCGCGGGGGTGAAGTTCGCGATCGCTGGCGGCTCGGGCGGCCTCTACACCTACCGTCTGCCGTGGGAGGCCGGGGTCGCGGTGGCCTTCGGGCTTCCGGAGGAGGAGGCGCTCAAGGCGGTGACGATCAACGCCGCCGAGTTCATGGGGATCGCCGACCAGGTGGGGTCGCTGGAGGTGGGGAAGCAGGCGACGTTGCTGATCACCTCGGGGACCCCGCTCAACATGACGTCCGACGTGATCCAGGCCTATATCCAGGGCCGGGAGATCGACATGAACGACATGCAGAAGCAGTTCTTCAAGAAGTACATGGAGAAGATCAAGCAGCAGCAGGGCAAGATCGCGATGTGAGGCGCGGCCATCGGCGGGGGCGCCCCGCGTGGGGGCCCAGCCGATGGCCTGGGAACGACGAAGCCCCGTCTGCGGCGACCGCAAACGGGGCTTCATTGTCAGTGAGTGGGCCTGGGAGGAGTTGAACCTCCGACCTCACGCTTATCAGGCGTGCGCTCT
>JBMTXT010000189.1:0-2285 GCA_049453775.1 Gemmatimonadaceae bacterium
AATCTCTTCGCCGTGGAGCCGGTCGGGACGCTTGCGACACGGTTCTATCTCGTCCCCCCCTACCGCTGGGATGCGGCGGCAGGATGGGTCGCCGAACCCTCGCGCGTCTTCCTCGGGGGTGGGATCGGGATGCTCTCCTATCTGCTCAACCAGCAAGGGGAGTTCCTCGATGAGCTCAAGCTTCGGACCTTCCAGGCCGATCTCGAGTCGCGCGGGGTGGGGCGCGCCGCCTTCCTCGCCGCCGGGATCGACGTCGCGCTCGTCGCGAAGCTCGCCCTCCTGCTGGAGGCCCGGTATCAGTGGGCGAACGCCCCGCTGGCGGGGTCGTACCGCTCATTCGACCGGATCGACCTCTCCGGTTTGCGGCTCTCCGTCGGCGCCCAGCGCCGGTGGTGAGGGGCTGACGGCGGGCGTTCAGCCGTCGATCGGGGTCACCGCGGCGCCATCCTCCTCGCCGGTGCGGATGCGTACGATCCGCTCCACGGGGAGGACGAAGATCTTGCCGTCCCCCACCGCCCCGGTGCGCGCGCCGGAGACGATCGCGTCGATGGTGGGCTGCACGAACGCCTCCGAGACGCCGATCTCGAGCCGCACCTTCCCCTGCAACTCCATCTTCACGGTGGTGCCGCGGTAGGTCTCCACATGCTCGGTCTCCCCGCCGTGCCCCTGGACCTTGCTCACCGTCATCCCGCGCACGTCGGCGCGGTAGAGCGCCTCGAGCACCGCGGTGAGGCGCTCCGGGCGGATGATCGCGACGACGAGCTTCATGCGCGCCTCCGAGCGGTGAGGGGTTCGAGGACGAGGATCGCCCCCTCACCATCGGAGTAGCCCTCCTCGCCATGCTGATGCACGTCGATCCCCGCCGCCTCGTCGCGCGGGTCGATCCGCAGCGGGGTGAGGGCGCGCACCACGAGGAGGATCGCCCAGGTGGCGACCGCCGTCCACGCGACCGTCGCCGCGATGCCGAGGGTCTGCAGCAGGAGCGGGCGCACCGCGCCCTCGAGGAGGCCGGCGGGACCACCCCACGCGGTGGAGGTGAAGACCCCGGTGAGGAGGGCGCCGACGATCCCGCCGGTGCCGTGCGCGCCGACCACATCGAGCGAGTCGTCGAGCGCGGTGCGCGCGCGCCAGTGGATCACGAGCTGGCAGGGGATCGCGGTGAGGGCGCCGATCGCGAGCGCCCCGAGGGGGCTCACGAAGCCGCAGGCCGGGGTGATCCCCACAAGGCCCACGACGATCGCGGTGCCCGCTCCGACCGCCGTGGCGCGGCCGAGGCGGCGGAACTCGAGGGCGATCCAGGTCACCACCGCGGCGATGGGGGCGAGGATCGTGTTCACGGTGGCCTGCACCGCGGTGCCGTTCACCGCGAGCGCGCTCCCCCCGTTGAAGCCGATCCACCCGAACCAGAGCAGCGCGGCGCCGGTGAGCATCATCGGCACGTTGTGCGGGAGGTAGGCCTGCCGCCCATGGTCATGGCGCGGTCCGACCATCGTCGCCGCCACCCAGGCCGCGGTGCCGGCGGTGATGTGCACCACCGTCCCGCCGGCGAAGTCGAGGATCCCGAGGCGCTCCATCCACCCGCCGCCCCACGCCCAATGCGCCACGGGGGCATACACCACGAGACTCCACGTGGCGAGGAAGGCGAGGTAGGCGGGGAAGCGCATCCGCTCCACGATGGCGCCGGAGATGAGCGCCGCGGTGATGATCGCGAAGGTCCCCTGATACGCGAAGAAGAGGAGATGGGGGATCGTCTTCCCGGTGCGCGGCACCAGGTCCACCCCCCCGAGGAGGGTGTGGCCGAGCCCGCCGACGAACTCTCCCCCGGGCGCGAAGGCGAGGGAGTAGCCGAGCGTCGCCCAGACGAGCCCGACGAGCCCGGCCGCGACGAGCGACATCATCATGGTGTTGAGGATGCTCTTCGCCCGCACGAGGCCGCCGTAGAAGAGCGCCAGGGCGGGGGTCATGAGGAGGACCAGCGCCGTCGCCACGATCACGAAGAGGGTATCGACCGGGGTCATCCGTCCTCAACCCGCCCGTGGGGGCCGAGGGTTCCCGCCGGGGGGATGGCCCTTGCCCCGGCCCCCCAGGGACGCGACCTTTCAGGGGTAGCCCTGCGGGCGTAGCTCAGTTGGTAGAGCGCCAGCTTCCCAAGCTGGATGTCGTGGGTTCGAACCCCATCGCCCGCTCTCGTCCTGAAGGTCCCACGGTCCCCGCCCGCGGGACCTTCGTCGTTCCGGTGATCGCCGGCCCCCCCCCACCGCTCCAGGCCAGGTGGTTCTCCTTGA
>JBMTXT010000190.1:0-2273 GCA_049453775.1 Gemmatimonadaceae bacterium
GTCGATGGCGCCGGCAAGCTCGTCGGGATCATCACGAATCGCGACCTCCAGTTCGAGCGGCAGTTGGATCGTCCGCTGCAGGACGCGATGACGCGCGAGGGATTGATCACCGCGCCGGTGGGGACCTCGCTCGATGAGGCCGAACAGATCATGGGCAAGCACCGGATCGAGAAGCTCCCGGTGGTCGATGCCGCGGGGACGTTGATCGGGCTCATCACGGTGAAGGACATCCACAAGCGGCGGCAGTATCCCAACGCGGCGAAGGATGAGCAGGGGCGGTTGATGGTCGCGGCAGCGATCGGGGCGGGGGGTGACTTCCTCGCGCGCGCGAAGGCGTTGGTCGAGGCAGGGGTCGACGCGCTGATCATCGACACCGCGCATGGCCACTCGCAGGGGGTGCTCGACGCCACCGCCACGGTGCGCGAGGCGCTGCCGCAGACGCAGCTGATCGTCGGGAACGTCGCCACCGAGGCGGCGGCGCGCGCCCTCGTGGCACGTGGGGTCGACGCGATCAAGGTCGGCGTCGGGCCCGGCTCGATCTGCACCACGCGGGTGGTGACGGGGATCGGGGTGCCGCAGCTCACGGCGATCATGGACGCCGTGGCGGGCGCCGGCGACATCCCGATCATCGCCGACGGCGGGATCAAGTACTCGGGGGACATCGTGAAGGCGATCGGTGCGGGGGCGTCGACCGTGATGATGGGGTCGATGCTCGCCGGCACCGAGGAGAGTCCCGGGGAGTCGGTGCTCGCCGAGGGGCGGCGCTTCAAGATGATCCGCGGGATGGGGTCGCTCTCCGCGATGCAGGATGGGAGCGCCGACCGCTACTTCCAGGACGGCGAGATGTCGGCGAAGAAGTTCGTCCCCGAGGGGATCGAGGGGCGCGTCCCATACAAGGGCCCCGTCGCCGATGTGCTCTATCAGATGGTCGGCGGGCTCCGGAGCGGGATGGGGTACGCCGGGTGTGGGACGATCGATGCGTTGCGCACCGAGGCGGAGTTCGTGCGCATCACGCCGGCGGGGCTGCGCGAGTCGCACCCGCACGACGTGACGATCACGCGCGAAGCGCCGAACTACAGCGCGTGAGCGCCCGCGCGTCGTCGCCGTCCCCCCGATGACCGATCTCCTCGCCGTCCCCGCGCATCGGCGCGAGGCGATCACCCGCCTCGCGGCCGAGCTGCGCCCCGGGATGACGGTGGCGCTCAGCACCCATGTGAACGCCGACGGCGACGGCTGCGGTTCACAGGCCGCCCTCGCCCGACTCCTGGGGCAGCACGGGGTCCGTGCGATCGTCGTGAACCCCACGCCCTGGCCCGAGGGGTTCCGCTGGCTCCTCGGTGAGGATGTCGAGGAGCGGTCGGCGGAGGGCGGCGCGGCGCTCCGGGAGGTCGATCGCCTGATCGTCCTCGACATCAGCGATGTGAAGCGGTTGGGGAGTCTCGCGAGCACGGTGCGCGGGCTCCCGCAGGATGCCCTCGTGATCGATCATCATCTCCCTGGGGATGAACCCCCGGGGACGGTGATGGTGAGCGACACCTCGGCCTGCGCCACGGCGGAGTTGATCTTCGATCTGGCGCAGGTGCTGGGGCTCACCATCACCACGCCGATCGCACAGGCGCTGTACACCGCGCTGGTCACCGACACCGGGGGGTTCCGTTTTGGGAACACCTCGCCGCGCTGTCTCACGGTGGCGGCCGCGCTCCTCCAGGCGGGGGTGAACCCCGAGCAGATGTACGCCCGCATCTACGGGAGCGTCCCGCTCGGGCGGGTCAAGCTCCTCCGCGACGCGCTCGACACCCTCGAGGCGGACCTCGCGCACGGGATCGCCTGGGTGAGCATCCGGGAGGGACTGCTCGAGGCGCATGGGGCGACGAGTGAGGATCTCGATGGGATCGTCGAGCATCCGCGATCGATCGCTGGCGTGCGCCTCGCGCTCCTCTTCCGTGAATTGCCGACGGGGCAGGTGAAGGTCTCGTTCCGGAGCATGGCGGGGGTGAACGTGCATGCGTTGGCGACGCAGTTCGGCGGGGGAGGCCATGCGCGGGCCTCGGGCGCCCTCATCGGGGGATCGCTGGCGGAGGTCCGCGAGCGGGTGCTCGCGGCGGCACGCCAGGGGCTGACCTCCGGCGCCCTCGCCGACGGATGAGGACGATGCCGATCAGGGGCCACCCGCACGCCGGGTTCACGCTGATCGAGCTGCTCGTCGTCATCGTGATCACCGGGATCCTCGCGACCATCGCGGGGACCGCCGTCGGACGCGGGGGGGGGGGGGG
>JBMTXT010000191.1:0-2261 GCA_049453775.1 Gemmatimonadaceae bacterium
CGCCGCCGCGACCGGGCACGTTCTCCACGTTGTGGACCTCGAGACCGGTCGGGATGTGGCGCAGCGGCATGCAGTTGCCAGCGCGCGGGTCGACCTGGGACGCCGAGCTGATCACCACGTCGCCGGCGGTCACGCCGCGCGGGGCGAGGATGTACCGCAGCGTGCCGTCCTCGTACTTCAGCAGCGCGATGTGGCAGGTGCGATTGGGGTCGTACTCGATGCCCACGACCGTCGCCTTCATGTCATCCTTACGGCGCTTGAAGTCGATCAGGCGGTAGCGGCGCTTGTGGCCGCCGCCCTGCTGGATGACGGTGAGCTTGCCCTGGCAGTTGCGGCCGCCGGTCTTGTGGAGCGGGCGGAGCAGGCTCTTCTCGGGCGACTTCTTGGTCACCTCGGCGTGCATGTTCACCGAGGCGTTGCGCCGGGCGTTGGTGATGGGCTTGTAGACGCGGATTGCCATGTTTCAGCTCCGGTGGGTGCTCAGAACAGCTCGATCTTCTGGCCGTCGGCGACGCGCACCATGGCGCGCTTCCAGGTCTTGCCCGGGACCTTGCCGTACTTGTAGGTGCGGTCGCGCTCCTGGCGGACCTGGGTGCGCACGTCGACGACCTTCACGCCGTAGATGGCCTCGACGGCCTTCTTGACGTCGGTCTTCGTCGCGCGGTGGTCGACGCGGAACGCGTACTGGTTCGAGTCGCCGGCGGCGGTCACCTTCTCGGTGACGATCGGCATCTTGATGACGTGGGTGGGTTCCATCAGTCGGCCTTCTTCTCGGAGGCGGGGTAGCAGCTGCCGTCGATGAACGACGCGAGCGACGCGCGGTCCACGACCAGGTAGCGGTGGTTCAGGAGGTCGAACGCGTTGAGCTGCTCGATGCGGCGGACGTCGACGCCGTCGATGTTGCGCGCCGAGAGCATCGCGTTGCGGTTGTCGCCGGCGACCGCGACCAGGCACGTGCGGTCGACGCCGGCCTTGCCCAGGATCCCGGCGAACGCCTTGGTGCTCGGCTCGCCGAAGGCCAGCGTGTCGAAGCACTTCACCTCGTTGTCCACCAGCTTCGCCAGCAGCGCGTTGCGGTTGGCGAGGCGGCGCATCTTCTTGGTGAGCGACGTGCGGAAGTCCTCGCGGGTGCGGGTCTTCGCGAAGGTCACGCCGCCGCCCTTGCGGTTCGGCACGCGGCTGGCGCCGACGCGGGCGTTGCCGGTGCCCTTCTGCTTGTAGAGCTTGCGCGTGGAGCCCTCGACCGAGCCGCGGCTCTTGGTCCGGGCCGAGCCCTGACGCTGGTTGCCGTGGGTGACGACGTAGGCCTGCTTCAGCAGCGCGTGGCGGATCTCGCCACCGAGGACGGCCTCGTCGATCTTGAGGACGTCGACCTGCTTGCCTTCTGAGTTGATGATCGGAAGTTCAATCATGGTTCTGACCTTCGCGGGTTCTCCGCATTCGCCTCCTCCTCCCGGCGCCTGTCGTTGGCGGCGCCGGGCAGGATTCGACTCAGGTTCCTGTTTCCCGTCCGGGCGCTCCGCGCTCGGACGGTGTCGTCACGTTGTCGTGACCGCGTGGTTCCGCGCCGTCTTGGCGGCGGCCTTCACGGTCCCAGGGTGGCGCGCCTCACGCGGCGCCAGCCTGGATCCTTGCCTTGCGCTTGTAGAGCCTGGAGGGGCTCTTGATGAGGAGCAGCCCGTCGTTGGCGCCGGGGACGGCACCCTTGACGAGCAGGATGTTGTTCTCGGGGTCGAGCTTCACCACGTCGAGCGAACGCACGGTGACCTGCTCGTCGCCCATGCGGCCCGCCATGCGCTTGCCCTTCTTGATCTTCGCGCCGTGGCCGCGGTCGGTGCCGTGGCTGGCGATCGCACCCGCGGAGCGGTGCTTCCGCTCGACGCCGTGCGACGCCTCGAGACCGGCGAAGTTGTGCCGCTTCATGACGCCCGCGAAGCCCTTGCCCTTCGAGGTGCCGATCACATCGACGAACTTGGTGCCCTCGAGGCTCTCGACGGTCAGGACCTGCCCGAGCTCGAAGCCTCCCGCCTCGGCGTCGTCGCCACAGCGGAACTCGCGGTGGAGGCGCTTCGGGGCGGTGCCGGCCTTCGCGTCGTGCGCGATGACCGGACGGGTCGAGCGACGGGGCGCGAGTTCGCCGTAGGCGAGCTGCACCGCGGCGTAGCCGTCGGAAGACGTGGTCTTGACCTGCGTCACCACGCACGGACCGGCCTCGATCACGGTCACGGGGATGTTCTTCCCCTCCGGCGTGAAGGAGCGGG
>JBMTXT010000192.1:0-2255 GCA_049453775.1 Gemmatimonadaceae bacterium
GCGCCCCTCGATCGTCAGGTTCACCATCTTCACGTCGGCCACTTATCCCCCCACCGCGACGGTCGCGGTGCGCTTCCCGGTGATCAGCGCCTCGAACTCCCCACGGAACTTCTTGATCCCGCTCGTGACCGGGGCCGCGCAGGAATCACTCAGCACGCAGATCGTCTTCCCCGTCATCGACTCGGCGAGCTCGAAGATCGTATCGAGGTCCTCGAACGTCCCCTGCCCGGCGACGATGCGCTCGAGGATCTTGGTCATCCAGGCCGTCCCCTCGCGGCACTGCGTGCACTGCGCACAGCTCTCGTGGGCGTAGAAGCGGGCGAGACGCGCGAGCTGGCGCGGCATCGACTGCGCGTCGTCGAAGATGATGACCCCACCCGAGCCGAGCATCGTCCCCTTCTCGATGAAGCCCTCGTAGTCCATCAGGACCCCCTCGGCCTCCTCGATGGTGATCACCGGAACGGAGGACCCCCCGGGGATGAGCGCCTTGAAGCGCCGTCCCGGCAGCGGGCCACCGCAGAGGTCATAGAGGAACTCCTTGAACGGGAATCCCATCACGACCTCGTAGTTGCCAGGGCGCGCGACGTTGCCACAGACGGAGAAGAGCTTGCTCCCCGTGCTCTTGGGGCTCGAGAGCGACATCGCCTTGTACCACTCCGCCCCGTTGTTCAGGATGTGCGGGACGGCCGTCAGGGTCTCGACGTTGTTGATCGTGGTCGGCTGCCCGAAGAGGCCAGCGACCGCCGGGAAGGGGGGCTTGATGCGGGGGTTCCCACGCTTCCCCTCGATGGAGTTCATGAGGGCGGTCTCCTCGCCGCAGATGTACGCCCCCGCCCCCTTGTGCACCCAGATGTCGATGGTCTTGCCGGAGCCCATCGCGTTCTTGCCGATGATGCCGGCCGCGCGGGCCTCCGCGAGCGCCGTCTCCATCACCCGGATCGGCTCGGAGAACTCGCCGCGGATGTAGATGTACGCCGTCTCCGCCCCGATCGCGTACGCACCGATCGCCACCCCCTCGATGAGGGCGTGCGGGGTCCAGCGCATGATCTCACGATCCTTGAAGGTCCCCGGCTCCGACTCATCGGCGTTGCAGCAGAGATAGTGCGGCTTGCCGTCATCGAGCTTCATGAACGACCACTTGAGCCCGGTCGGGAAGCCGGCGCCACCCCGCCCGCGCAGTCCGGACGCCTTGACGACGTCCTGGATCGCCGTCGGGGTCGAGTGGAGCGCCTGCGCGAGCGCCTTGTAGCCGCCGCGCGCCTTCCACCCCTCCAATGTCTTCGCCTCCGGGTCGCCGAAGTGCTTGGAGAGCACCGGCGTCTCGCGCGGATGGGATTGATGCGGATAACCCATGATCAGTCCTTGAGCCCGGCGAGGATCGCCGGGACCTTCTCGGGGGTCACGTTCTCCACGTACTCCTCATTGATCTGCACCGGGGTCGCAAACCCACAGGCCCCGAGGCACTCGACCTCGATCACCGTGTACTTGCCGTCTGGCGAGGTGAGCCCGAGCTCCTTGCAGCCGGTATGCTCGAGGAAGGCCTCGACGACCTGGTCGGCGCCGGCACAGAGGCAGGGCGAGGTGGTGCAGACCTGGATGAAATGCGTCCCGACCGGATGCTGGTGGTACATGGTGTAGAAGGTCACGACCCCCTTCACATAGGCCGCCGTGCACCCGAGCTGCTCGGCGATCTCCTGCATCGCCGCCTCGCTGATCCACCCGCGGTCCTGCTGCACCATCCAGAGCGCGGGGAGGAGCGCGGCGCGCTTCTCCGGGTACCGACGCATCAGCTCGGCGAGCTCGGTCGCCCGCGCGGAGCCCGGGGTGAAGACCGGGACGTAGGGCGTGTCGTGATGCGCCGCGTGGCCTGCGCCCTGCGCGGGCGCCGAAGGACCATGACTCATCGGTCGATCTCTCCCATGACGATGTCGATCGACGCGTTGATCGCGATCACGTCGGAGAGGAGATGCCCCTCCACCATCCGCGGGATGGCCGACAGGTTGACGTAGCTCGGGGGCCGGATGCGCCAGCGCACCGGCTTGGACGTGCCATCGGAGACGAAGTAGTACCCCTTCTCCCCCTTCGGACTCTCGACCGGCACATAGGCCTCGCCGATCGGGGGGCGTGGCCCCTCCATGACGAGCTTGAAGTGATGGATCATCGACTCCATCTCACTCGTCGCCTTGTGCTTGGGCGGGAGGATGAGCCGCGGGTCGTCGATGTTCACCGGGCCCTCGGGCAGGCGCGCGAGCGCC
>JBMTXT010000193.1:0-2248 GCA_049453775.1 Gemmatimonadaceae bacterium
CCCCACGATTCGAGGCGCAGAGGATCGCTCGCCCGCCGCGGGACCAAGGCGATCCGGATCGCGCGGTCCAGCCACCGCACCTTCACACGTTCGATCGCGCTGGAGTGGCCCCGGTCGAGCCCATCCGCCAGGCGCAGGAGCGCGGCGAGGCGCACCACCCGCTCGCGGCTCGCCCGATCCAACGCCCACCAGGCCTCATGCTCCCGCCGCGGTCGCTTGCCGCGGTGATAGCGGGCGACCTGGGCGATCACCACCTGATCGGTCGGAGTGATCCCGAGCAGATCGGCATGCAGGATGAGGTGGTAGGAATGCTTGTGGTGCGCCACATAATTGATGTGGTAGCCTACGTCATGGAGGAGCGCGGCATCGGCGAGGAGCTGTCGATCTTCGGGCTCGCACCCGATGCGCGATCCCATCGCGTCGAAGAGCTGGAGCGCGAGTCGGCGCACTTGCTCCGCATGCGGCGCCTCGTAGTGACACCGCTCGGCGAAGGCGACGATCGAACGCTCGCGGGCTTCGCCCGGATCAGCGATCGTCGGGGTGACGCGGGCGCTCTCGAGGACGAGCCCCTCTCGGATCCCGTACGCCGAGGTGAGGAGCTCGCGCGGCTCGATGCGGGCCAACACCTCAGCCGCCACCGCGAGTCCCGCGACGATGAGATCGGCTCGGCCGGCGTTCAAGCCCGGGACGGCAAGGCGCTCCTCCACCGACATCGTCGCGAGTTGCTCCAAGAGGTGCTCGACCTCCTGCCGAGGGACGCGCGTGCCATGCACGCTGCGCACCTTCACCCCTTTCCGCGCGAGATACATCCCCGCGAGGTTAGTGAAGGTCCCCCCCGAGCCGATGACCTCGGCGCCGCGCCAATCGCGGAGCGGGAGCGCCTTCTTGATCTCCTTCCGCACCGCCTTGCGCAACTTGCGCACCCCTTTGGGGCCTGGGCGGCCGGCGAGATAGCGCTCAGTGAGGCGAATCGCCCCGAAGGGAAAGGAGACGAGCCGCTCCACCAATCCTTCGGCGGCGAGCGCGAGCTCAAGTGAGCCGCCACCGATATCCATCACGACGCTGCGACCGCGACCAAGTTCGAAGTGGGCGAGGGCGGATCGGAAGGCGAGGTGCGCCTCCTCATCCCCACGGAGGATGCGGCAGCGGAGCCCGGTCTCGCGACGCACGCGCGCGAGGAAGGCGGCGCCGTTCGCGGCGTCCCGCACCGCGGAGGTCGCGACGACCTCGATGCGCGCGGCGTCAAGCTGCTTGGCGAGGCTCGCCATGCGGCCCAGTGCGAGGATGGCCTCGTCCATGTTCGACTCACCGAGCATCCCCGTTTGGCTCAGCCCATGGCCGAGCCGCGGCGCCGCCTTCATTTCATCGACGACCCGGATCTCCCCGCGCGGCGTGACATCGGCGATCAGCTGGCGAATCGAGTTCGAGCCGATATCGATCGCGGCGATGCGCTGGCCGACCGGCGCGGTGTCACGCGAGACGTCGGTGGGGAGGCGAGTCGGGTGGCTCACAGCGCGTTGTCGAGCCCCAACAGCTTGTATCGTCCGTCGCGGCGGAGGATGGTTGACGCGATCCAGAGCGTGTCGGTCCGCTCATCTGGCCAGCGGAGAACCACGCCACACGGGCCACTCGTCTGACTGGTGCCCTCGGTGCGTCCCCCCTCGCGGCAGACGACCTCACGAAGCGCGGCGTTGCCGGCGAGCGCGTCCCGTGCGCGGCTCGAGGCCGCGGTCAAGCCGCGACCGGTCTGCGCCTCGTAGAGCACCCAGGCAGGTTCCGGTTGCATCCCGCTCGCGAACGGCGCGCTCTCCGGGAAGTAGAGATACGCGAACTCCGCCTTGGAGACGACGAGGTCTCTGATCGCGGTGGTATCCGTCTGCTGGAGCGCCGCCCAGTACGCGCGAATGAGCGAGGGGCGCGTGGCCGTGCCGCCCGTCAGCCGTGTTGGGGTAGGGTCGGTGACCTGCCCCTGCAGACGTCGAAGCGCCTCGTCGGGCGGGAGAATCGAATCGATGATGTAGCCGGGGGTCTTCCGAAGTGAGTCCGGCGAGGGGATGAGGAGCCCATCGGAGCGCCACTCCACCATCGCGGGGTCGATGCCCGGTGGGATCGGCTGACGGCCCTCGGCCACGCGATCATCCGCACGACCACAGGCGACCAGACAGAGGAGGAGAGCGGGAAGGAGCGTACGCATGGGGACTCGAGGTCAATAATGTGGTGCGGGGGGCAGCGCCGCCATGCGACGCTG
>JBMTXT010000194.1:0-2193 GCA_049453775.1 Gemmatimonadaceae bacterium
CCCCCCCCCCACGGCCCCCAACCAGAGGGCCCAAGGGGCGAGGAAGGTCATGGCTGGCGCTGCCGTGCCGCGAAGGCGCGGCGCAGCGGGATCGCGAAGGGTTGATCGGTCAGCACCGGCTCGTAGAAGGCCCCCATCGCCGCGAAGCGAGTGCGCCATTCGTCGAGCACCTCCCCGACCGTCGTCTCGTACAGGGCGCGCACGTCAGCGGGGATCGCGCGTTCGGCGGCGCCGCCCTCGGGATCGACGAAGGTCGCCTCCCCCGCGGCGCGGGCGCGGCGCCGCTCGGCCGGATCGAGGAGGTGGAGGACGGTGACGTCGTGCCCCTGCGCCCGCAGGCCGCGCCCTGTGGCCTCGACCTCCGCGGGATCGAGGAGGAGATCCGAGACGAGCACCACCATCCCGCGACGGGTGACGAGGGCCCCCGCGCGGGCGAGTGCCCCGGCCGCATCAGAGCCGGCGCCTCCGCCGCCCTCCGCGAGCGCCTCGACGATCCGATGCGCCTGTTGGGGGTGCGAGCGCGGAGGGAGGGCGGTCCGGATCTCGTCGTCGAAACGGACCAACCCCACCGCGTCGCGCTGCCGGAGGAGGATGCGCGCGAGCGCCGCGACCAGCTGGTCGGCGTAGGCGCGCTTCGTCAGCCGCGTCGGTGCCCCGCGCCAGTCCATCGACCGACTCACGTCGAGCACGATCGTCGCCCGAAGGTTGGTCTCCTCCTCGAACTGTTTGAGGAGCCAGCGGTCGGAACGGGCGGCGACCTTCCAATCGAGGAAGCGCAGGTCGTCGCCCGGCTGGTACGGGCGGTGCTCCGCGAACTCGACGGAGAATCCCTTCTTGGGGGAGCGATGCAGACCCTGCAGGAATCCCTGCGCCAGCCAACGCGACACGACCTCGAGGCGCCCGAGGGCCGCGAGTGCAGCGGGATCCATGAGATCGGCCCGGACGGATGGCCCTGCGGGCGCGGACATGCGAACTGGGAATACTAGGGGCGCCGAGGACCCGAACATAGGGGGAGACGTTGGAGTCACCCCTCACCTCCACTAGCTTGAGGGGTTACCCATCTCCGCCTCTCTCATCCGCCGCACCGCCCTGTGACCTCGCCGTCCCTGATCCGGAACTTCTGCATCGTCGCCCATATCGACCATGGCAAGTCGACGTTGGCCGACCGTCTCATCGAGACCACGGGGATGCTGCAGAAGCGCGAGATGAAGGCCCAGGTGCTCGACACCCTGGACCTCGAGCGGGAGCGCGGGATCACGATCAAGCTCAACGCCGTCCGGATGTCGTACGACGCCAAGGACGGCACGACCTACGAGCTCAACCTGATCGACACGCCGGGACACGTCGACTTCACCTACGAGGTCTCGCGCTCGCTCGCCGCCTGTGAGGGCGCGATCCTCGTCGTCGATGCGTCCCAGGGGATCCAGGCGCAGACCCTCTCGAACCTCTTCCTCGCCATGGACGCGGGGCTCGAGATCATCCCGATCCTCAACAAGATCGACCTCCCGGGCGCGGAGCCGGAGAAGCGGCGGCAGGAGGTCGTGGACCTCATCGGCTGCGCCCCCGAGGACATCCTCCTGGTCAGCGCCAAGGAGGGCCTCGGCATCCCGGAGCTCCTCGAGGCGATCGTGGCGAAGGTCCCGCCCCCGCGCGGGAATCCCACGGGGCCGCTGCGGGCGCTCATCTATGACTCGTACTACGACAAGTACCGCGGGGCCATCCCCAGCGTGCGCGTCGTGGATGGGATGCTCACGAAGGGGATGAAGATCACCTTCGGCGCCTCCGAGAGCGTGTACGAGGTGCTCGACGTCGGATACAACCAGTTGCGCCAGGTCCCGACGAAGCAGCTGACCGCCGGTGAGGTCGGCTACGTGGTGGCGAGCGTGAAGTCGGTGAAGGAGACGCGCGCCGGGGACACGATCTTCGACGCCGAGCACAAGGCGAGCGAGCCGCTCCCGGGGTATCAGGCCGTCCGCTCCTTCGTCTTCGCCGGCATCTTCCCCACGGACACGCAGCAGTACGAGGACCTGCGCGACGCCCTCGAGAAGCTGCAGCTCAACGACGCCTCGCTGAACTACACGCCCGAGACCTCCACGGCCCTCGGCTTCGGCTTCCGCTGCGGGTTCCTCGGCCTCCTCCACATGGAGATCGTGAAGGAGCGCCTCGAGCGCGAGTTCGACCTCGACCTCGTCA
>JBMTXT010000195.1:0-2098 GCA_049453775.1 Gemmatimonadaceae bacterium
GGCACCCGCGTCCGCCGGGCGCGCCGCGACCGGGCAGAGCCCGAGCGCTGGTGTGTGGGCGTGGAACTCGACGGCCCATTCTGGCAGTCGGGCGCCACCGTCGCCGACCGCGAACTGCTGCGACGGAACGTCCTGCGCGGCTTGGGGTGGCGCACGGTGCGGGCCTGGAGCGCGGAGTGGATGCGCGATCCGCAGGCGGTCATCGCGCGGATCGAGGCAGCGGCGGGCGCACCCCACCCGCAATGACGCGGGCGGCCTCCGAAGGGCCGGCACCGCGACATCGCCCGAAGCATCCGGCGGTCAGCGCGGTCAGCGCCGCCGGCGCGATCCGCACGCACCCGCGACAAGCACCACGATCCACGATGCGGGACCGGGCACCACCGAGATGGCGGTGCCGGTGAAGATGAAGCCGCTCGACGTCGCGTAGTTGTTGGAGTCGAAGGGCAGCCGGCCGCTGTACTGCTGGTAGCTGTACGACAGCAGTCCGCCGGATGCGGCATCCTGCCAGACCGAGATCGTGGTCGTCTTGGGCGGACCAAGCACGTCGCTGCCCGAGTACGCCGCGCTTGGGTCGAGCGGGTCGATCGCCGTGATGGTGGCCCCCTCGCTCTGATCGACGACACCGTCGCCATTGGCATCGTTCCAGTTCAGGCCGGTCATCGTGACCTGGTGGCCAATGTTGGTGGCCGGGTACACGATCCCGAGGGTGACGCTGGAACCGCTTGAAATCCAACCGTACAGGTCGCGGAGGTCCAACGCGGAGCCCTGCGTCATCCATGACGGATACGCGGGATCCACGGTCGCCGAGAACCCTTGAAGGGTCAGCAGACTCGCGGCTCCGATCGACGACACGTAGTTCCCGAGCCCGGCGGCTGCACCTGCGAAGTCGGTTCCTTCCGCGGTGGTGCCCATGATGCTCTGCAGCGTCTGTGCGGTGGCGTTCCATCCCGCGTAGCCACTGCCGACAAGCTGAACGCCGCCAA
This sequence comes from Gemmatimonadaceae bacterium, assembly GCA_049453775.1. GTDB lineage: Bacteria > Gemmatimonadota > Gemmatimonadetes > Gemmatimonadales > Gemmatimonadaceae > Pseudogemmatithrix. Next base: position 984 of record JBMTXT010000195.1, read on the forward strand.
GCTGCGACGCATGCGTGTTCTGCAGGTAGGCGAGCGCATTCACCGTCGAGGTGGGGATGCAGGACTCCGGCGCAAACTCGTTCGGGATGGAGTACTGGCAGAGGTACCCGTAGGCCGACGGATCGTTCTGCCAGTTGTAGAGGTCCGCGCTCGCCGAGCCGGCCAGGACGCACGCGGCAGCGAATGCCCCCGCAAGGATCCGCGTGCTCCGGGGATGGCGACGATCAGGCATGCGGTTCATGAGGAACAATTCCTGGCGTGGGTTCAGTCGCCGCGGTCACGCGGGGTCGGGACGGCGCCGCCTTGCGGTCAGCGCCGCCGGCGCGATCCGCACGCACCCGCGACAAGCACCACGATCCACGATGCCGGACCGGGAATCACCGAGATCGAGGTGCCGTAGAAGATGAGGCCGCTCGCCGTCGTGTAGTTGCTGGGCTCGAAGGGCAACCCGCCCGTGTACTGCTGGTAGCTGTACGACAGCAGTCCGCCGTGTGCCGCATCCTGCCAGACCGAGAGCGTGGCCGTCTTGGCCAAGCCGAGCACGTCGCTGCCCGAGTACGCCGCGCTCGGATCGAGCGGGTCAATCGCCGAGATGGTGGCCCCCTCGCTCAGTTCGACTATGCCGTTTCCATTGGCATCGTTCCAGTTCAGGCCGGTCATCGTGATCTGGTGGCCACCCCCGTTGAAGTACGAAATCCCAAGGGTCACACCGGCACCGCTCGAGATCCAACCGTACAGATTGCTCATGCCCAGCACGGCACCCTGCGACATCCATGACGGATACTCGGGGCTCACGGGCGCCGAGATCCCTTGAAGAGTCCCGAGGCCGGCGGCTCCGATCGAGATCAGGTAGTTCTGGAGCCCGACGGCTGCACCCGGGAGCGTGGTCGCGCTGTCCGCGGTGGTGCCCATGAAGCCCTGCAGCGTCTGCGCCGTCGCGTTCCATCCCGCATAGCCACTGCCGACCAGTTGAACGCCGCCAAGCTGCGACGCATACCTGTTCTGCAGATACGCGAGGGCGTTCACGGTCGACGTGGGGACGCAGGACTCCTCCGCAAGGTCGTTCGGGATGGAGTACTGGCAGAGGTACCCGTAGGCCGACGGATCGTTCTGCC
>JBMTXT010000196.1:0-2085 GCA_049453775.1 Gemmatimonadaceae bacterium
AACGTGCTCGAGACGGTCCGCTGGATCAAGTCGAGGGCGGACATCGAAGTGATCGCCGGCAACGTGGCGACCGCGGACGGCGCCAGGGCGCTCGTCGACGCGGGCGCGGACGCGATCAAGGTGGGCATCGGCCCCGGCTCGATCTGCACCACCCGCGTCGTCACGGGCGTCGGTGTTCCACAGATCACCGCGATCATGAACGTGGTGGCGGTCGCGGAGGCGGCAGGCGTACCCGTCATTGCGGACGGCGGCATCCGCCAGAGCGGCGACATCGCCAAGGCGATCGCTGCCGGAGCGTCGACGGTGATGCTTGGGGGACTCTTCGCCGGGCTCGACGAGAGTCCGGGTGAACTGGTGCTCCATCGCGGTCGGCGCTTCAAGGCCTACCGCGGCATGGGCAGCGAAGGCGCGATGGCCGCGGGCTCCGCGGACCGCTACGGGCAGGGGGCGACCCGCAAGTTCGTCCCGGAAGGGGTCGAGGGACGCGTGCCGTACCGAGGACCTCTCTCGGAGTTCGTCTATCAGATGGTCGGCGGGCTGCGGAGCGCCATGGGCTACTGCGGCGCCACCACCATCGAGGAGTTCCGGAAGGTTGCGCAGTTCGTGCGGGTCTCCGCGGCGAGCGTCATCGAGAGCCATCCGCACGACATCGTGATCACCCGCGAGAGTCCGAACTACACGGTCGCCGCGGTCGAGGAGTGAGCGGGGCGAGACGAGGAGAGAGGCGCACGGAGCGAGGAGACGGGAAGGTCGTCTCGATCGACCTTCCCTCGTCCCCTCTCGCCTCGACTCGCCTGCATGCCGGTGACAGGAATCGAACCTGCACGCCCCTTCCGGGGCAACGGATTTTGAATCCGTCGCGTCTGCCAGTTCCGCCACACCGGCCGTGTGACAACTCGAGGCGGGCTGCTCGAGGCCGGGCATCATCGGCTGTCGTCGATCGAATCTCAAGGCGCCCGAGGGGATGAACCGCGGAACCCGCGAGATCGGGAACCCGCGCGGCTCGAGCACCCGCGTCGAGGCGGTGGCTGCGGACCTCGCCGGTCCCGAGGTTCGCATGCCCCGTGCCGCCATCGCGACTCGTCGCGTTCGAGGGGGATCGGTCGAGCGTCGGCGGAGCACGTGACCGCTCGACGGGATGTTCCGCCTCGGATGCGACTCGATCGATCGTCTCTCGAGGCCCGCTTGGTGGGCGTCCGTCCTTCGGGGTCGTGGATCGGGGCGAAGCCAAGGAAAACGCCCCGGTGCGGACACCGGGGCGAGGGAGGTGGATTGCGATGGAGCGAGCCGATCAGCTGAGCATCGAGCCGTCGGCATCGCTGACCGGTGCCGTCGCCTCGTTCTGACGCACCACGTCCACGAGAGACACGCCGTCCGTGACACGCTGCGCACCAAGCGCCTCGGCCTCTTCGGCGAGTTCTTCGAGCACCGACTCCTGCTCCTCCTCGATGGCCGGCGCCTCCCCGTGCTTCTCGACACGCATCTTGGTGTAGGCGCGGAAGCCGGTGCCGGCGGGGATGAGGTGCCCGAGAAGCACGTTCTCCTTGAGTCCCTCGAGGGTGTCCACGGCGCCGCGGAGGGCAGCTTCGGTGAGCACCTTGGTGGTCTCCTGGAAGCTCGCGCCGGAGAGGAACGAGTCGGACGTGAGGCTGGCCTTGGTGATGCCGAGCAGCAGCGTCTTCGCCTGCGCAGCCTTCGCCTTCTCGGTGCTCGCGGGCTCCTTGCCCGCCGCCTCGGCGCGGGCGTTGGCCTCCTTGACCGTCGCCTTGTCGACGAGCGAGCCGAGGGTCAGTTCCGTGCCGCCAGGGTTGCGGACCTTGAGCTTCGAGATGACGTCGCGGTTCTTGCGGTGGAACTCGAACTTGTCGACGACGTCGTTCGGAAGCAGATCGGTGTCGCCCGGCTTGACGACCTTCACCTTGCCGAGCATCTGACGCAGGATCACCTCGATGTGCTTGTCGCTGATCGGAACGCCCTGGGCGCGGTAGACGTTCTGCACCTCGTCGAGCATGTAGAGGTAGAGGGGCTCGTCGCCCTTGATGCGAAGGATGTCCGCGGGGATCTGCGGTCCTTCGGTGAGGGCGT
>JBMTXT010000197.1:0-2021 GCA_049453775.1 Gemmatimonadaceae bacterium
GGTGCGTTGGGCGTCGGACGAGACGGGGGCGCCCAGCAGGAGGGCGAAGGAGAGCAGGGCGGGAATCGGCCGGAAGAGGCGCATGGATCAGAGGGTCAGGGGACCCTCGGAAGATGTCTCGGGTGGTAACGGCGGGCTACCTCTCCCCCAGGTATTGGACCACCCGGGGGAGGGGCTCGGCGGACTCGCCGGCGGTCGGCGCACGGGATACCTATAGAGGATGACGACCCCTCCCATCTTCCAGGCGAAAGGGCTCTCCAAGGTCTACCGGATGGGGGAGGTCGAGGTCCACGCCCTCCGCGGAGTCGATCTGGAGCTCTCCGGTGGCGAATTCGTCGTCATCCTCGGCCCATCCGGGAGCGGGAAGTCGACCCTGCTCAACATCCTGGGCGGACTCGATGTCCCGACGAGCGGAACGGTCACCTTTCGCGACCATACCCTCACCAACGCGACCGAGCGCGAGCTGACGCAATATCGGCGCGAGCATGTCGGGTTCGTCTTCCAGTTCTATAACCTGATCCCAAGTCTCACCGCGATCGAAAACGTGGCGCTCGTGACCTCGCTCGTCGACGGCGCGCATGGGCACACGGCGGCGGATCCCAAGGAGATCCTCACCCTCGTCGGACTCGGGGAACGGCTCGACAACTTCCCCGCACAACTCTCTGGCGGAGAGCAGCAGCGCGTCGCGATCGCCCGAGCCGTGGCCAAGCGCCCCGACGTGCTCCTCTGTGATGAACCCACCGGGGCGCTCGATGTCGACACGGGGAAGCTCGTCCTCGAGGCGCTCCGGACCGCGAACCGTGAGTTCGGTACCCTCACGGTGGTGATCACGCACAACGCCTCAGTGGCTGGGATGGCGGATCGCGTGCTCAAGCTCCGTGACGGACAGATCGTCGGGGATGAGCGGAATCCCCACCCGGTCGATCCCAAGGAGATCGTCTGGTGAGGCATCCCCTGGACCGGAAGCTGCGGCGTGATCTGCGCTCGCATCTCGGGTCGCTGATCGCGATCGCGATCGTCGTCGCCTGCGGGCAGGCGGCGTTCATCGCCGAGCGATCGATGGCGCGCATGCTGACCGACGCACAACGCTCGTACTATGCGCAGGTCCGCTTCCCCGAGATCTTCGCCCGGGTCCGTCGCGCGCCGGAAGCGGTGACGCCATCGCTCCGAGCGATTCCTGGTGTCGCGCGTCTCGAGACTCGCGTGGCTGGCGATGTAGTCCTCCGTGTGCCAGGTCTTCGGGAGCCGGCGACGGCGCATCTTGTGGGCCTGCGTCCTGAGACGGCGCAGGCACTTAACAGGATCCTCCTTCGGGAGGGGCGGCGTCCGGAACCTGGGGAGCGCGATGCCGTGCTCGTGAGCGAGGCCTTCGCCGAGGCCAATGACCTGGCATTGGGCGATACCCTCGGCGCGGTCCTCGGTGAGCGGTGGCAGACCCTCCGTATCGTCGGGATCGGGATCACCGCGGAGTTCGTCTACGAGATCCGCGCAGGGGATATGCTCCCCGACGCCAAGCGCTATGGGGTGCTCTGGCTCGACGAGGAGACCTTGGCGGATGCCTTCGGGTATCGCGGGGCCTGGAACGAGGTCGCGCTCACGTTGCAGTCCGACGCGGACCCCCGTGCCGTGATCGCCGCGATCGATGCCGCGCTCGAGCCCTACGGCACCCCGGGCGCCTACGCTCGGGCGCGGCATCCCTCGCATGAGTTCCTCTCCTCGGAAATCCGCGAGAACAAGACCTTCGCCCTCGTGATCCCCGCGATCTTCCTCGGCGTCGCAGCTTTCTTGGTCCACCTCGTCTTAGGTCGGGTGGTCACGCAACAACGCGAGCAGGTGGGGACGCTGAAGGCCTTCGGGATGCCGAACGCCGAGCTCGTACGGCATTACGCCCTCTTCGCCCTCGTCCCCGTCGGCGCAGGGACGGTCCTTGGCGGCGTCTTCGGTCTCTGGTTCGCGAACTATCTGGCCGGGATCTACCTCGCCTTCTTTCGCTTCCCCTCGCTCTCGGTGACGCTCTACCC